>JBGSJU010000098.1:0-2909 GCA_041741655.1 Rhodobacterales bacterium | reverse complement strand
GTGACCTGCGCGCGGTCCTACTGGCTGCGCGCACCGGCGGGCGGGCTGATCCGCACGCACCGCACCATCGGCGATCTGGTCGAGGCGGGGGCGCTGTTGGGTACCGTGTCGGACCCGTTCGGTCTGGTCGATGTGGCCCTGACCGCGCCAGAAACCGGCATCATCATCGGACGGTCGCATCTGCCCATCGTCAACGAAGGCGACGCGCTGTTCCATGTCGCGGTCCCGGACAAGGCATCGGTTCCCGGCCTGATCGCGGCGCCGATGGATACGCCCGCCTTGCTGGACGAAGATGAAATCATCTGACCGCCCGTCGCCGATTCGTCACCGGGTTGTCACGTAACACCGCAAAATGGTGCGTGAACCCGCAACAAGGAGACCGGTCATGTCCGACACCCAGAACACGATCCAGAACATTTCCGCCGACGAATGGGACGAACTGAATTTCCCGCGTCCCGCCACCAATGATTTCGACCGCGTGGTCGAGGCGGCGATTTCGCGCCGCGGTTTCCTGTCGGGCCTGCTGGCCTTCGGGTCGGGTGCCGCCGTGATGGGCACCGGCCTGCTGCGTGCCTCGACGGCGCAGGCCGCCGTGTCGCGGTTTGCCTTTACGCCCATCGCCATGCAGACCGATTTCGACGTGCATGTGCCCGCCGGCTATTCGTGGAATGTGGTCGCCAAATGGGGTGACGCGCTGTTTTCCGATGCCGACGGCTATGACGTGACCGAAGGCGGCCCGGTCGCCAAATCCGACCGCGTGTTTGGCGAAAACACTGATGGCATGGAACTTTTCAGCTTCCGCGACCATCAGATCATCGCCATTAACCATGAATATGTGAACAGCAAGATCAACCTGCCTGCCGCGCAGGAAGGCAAGTCCGGCAGCGCGGACGACGTGCTGAAACTGCAGCAGTTGCAGGGCGTGACCGTGATGGAAATTCGCGAAGGCGCATCCGGCTGGGAAGTGGTCAAGGACAGCCCCTTCAACCGCCGCATCCACCAGAACACGCCGATGCAGATCGTCGGCCCCGCCGCCGGCCACCCCCTGCTGCAAACCGCCGCCGACCCGACTGGCACCATGTCGCTGGGCACCATGAACAATTGTGGTTCGGGCCGGACGCCCTGGGGCACGTTCCTGACCTGCGAAGAAAACTTCAACGGCTACTTCGGGTCCACCAAAGAGGACGCCGCCTATGACGAAAAGGTCGCCGGCGGCTACAAACGTTATGGGATCTCGGCCAAGGGCGCGGGCTATGATTACCACAAGTTCGATGGGCGCTTTGACACCTCGGTCAACCCGAACGAACCGCATCGCGTCGGCTGGATCGTGGAAATCGATCCGACCAAGCCCGACAGCGTGCCGGTGAAACACACCGGACTGGGTCGGATCAAGCACGAGAACGCCGCGTTGGTGGTGGCCGCCGATGGCCGCGTCGTGGTCTATCTGGGTGACGATGAACGCGGCGAATTCCTGTATCGCTTCGTGTCGAACGGCATCTATACGCCCGGCGGTTCGACCGAGGGCCTGCTGGATGACGGCGTTCTGTCGGTGGCAAAGTTCACCGAGGACGGCAAGGGTGAATGGGTCGCGCTGACCCCCGAAGCCACCGGCATGGACCTGGCCGAAATCCTGATCTTCACCCGCACCGCCGCGTCCAAGGTCGGCGCCACCACGATGGACCGCCCGGAATGGGTCGCCGTCAACCCGGTAGCGATCGAGGCCTATTGCTGCCTGACCAACAACTCGCGTCGCGGCACGATGGACGATGCCGGCAAGGCCCGCACCAACGCCGGTGGCGACGTGATGGCCCCCAACGCCGTCAACCCGCGCGAAAAGAACAACTACGGCCAGATCGTCCGCTGGCGGCCCCACGCCGATGATCACGCAAGCGCGACATTCGACTGGGATCTCTATGTGATGGCCGGCAACCCTGTCGTCCATGCCGGCACGCCCTATGCAGGGTCGCCCAACGTAACCCAAGGCAACATGTTCAACTCGCCCGACGGCATGGTGATTGACAGCACCGGCATCATCTGGATCCAGACCGATGGTGAGGACAGCAACGAAGACGACTACGCCGGCATGGGTAACAACCAGATGCTGGCGGGCGACCCCGTCACCGGCGAAATCGCGCGCTTCCTGACCGGCCCGAAGGACAGCGAGGTCACAGGCCTGACATGGTCCGCCGACCGCCGCACCATGTTCGTCGGCATCCAGCACCCGGGCGGGTCGTGGCCCACGGGCAATGGTCTGCCGCAGTCGGCCATCATCGCGATCAAGCGCGACGACAACGCCCTGATCGGCTGACCGGCGTGACACATGCAAAGGGGCGCCCGCTATGGCGCCCCTTTTTCATGCCGCATCGGTGGGACGGATCAACCGCCGCCGATGAACGCACCCGCCGCGAACACCAGCGCGCCGCCCAGCACCACCTGAAACGCCGCGCGCCAGAACGGGGTTTCCATATAGCGGTTCTGGATCCACGCAATCGCCCACAGTTCCACGAACACGACCACCATGGCGGTGATCGTCGCGGTCCAGAAATCCGGGATCAGATAGGGCAGCGCATGGCCAAGGCCCCCGATGGTGGTCATCACCCCTGCTGAAATGCCGCGTTTCACCGGCGATCCGCGGCCTGACAATTGCCCGTCATCCGATGCGGCCTCGGTGAAGCCCATGGAAATCCCCGCGCCGACGCTGGCCGCCAGACCCACCAGAAACGTCGTCCATGTGTCCTGCGTGGCAAAGGCCACCGCGAATATTGGCGCCAGCGTGGACACCGACCCGTCCATCAGCCCCGCCAGACCCGGCTGCACCCAGGTCAGCACGAATTGCCGATGCGCCGCGCGGTCTTCATCGGCGCGGGCGTCAGGGGTCAGGCTCGCGGCCTCCAGCGTGCCGGCGCGGT
>JBGSJU010000097.1:0-8934 GCA_041741655.1 Rhodobacterales bacterium | reverse complement strand
GGTCGATGTCGCTGGCGATTGCCACGGCGGCGGGGTCGGCGGGGCAGGTGGTGGGCGCGCCGTTGGCGGAATGGCTGCTGACGCTGATGCCGTGGCAAGCGGTGTTCGTGGTGTTCGCGGCGCTGGTGCTGGCCTCGCTGTTGGCGCTGCCGTTCATGCGCGCGCCTGTCGCCAACAAGACCGAGCTGGAAGAAAGCATGGGCGCGATCCTGAAACGCGCCTTGCGCGACCCCAGTTTCACGTTGATTGCGCTGGGATTTTTCTCTTGCGGATACCAGTTGGGCTTTATCACCGCGCATTTTCCTGCCTTCGTGACCGAAATGTGCGGCCCGATCATGGATGGCAGCCTGCTGGCGAATATGGGCGTCACGACCACCTCGGCGCTGGGGGCGGTGGCGATTTCGCTGATCGGGCTGGCGAATATCGCGGGGACGCTGACGGCGGGCTGGCTGGGCGGCCGCTATCCCAAGAAATATCTGCTGGCGTCGATCTATACCGGGCGCACGATCATCGCGGCGTGGTTCATTCTGGTGCCGATGACGCCGCTGACCGTGGTGGTGTTTTCGGTGCTGATGGGGTCGCTGTGGCTGGCGACCGTGCCGCTGACATCGGGGCTGGTCGCGCATCTGTATGGGTTGCGCTACATGGGCACGCTGTATGGCATCGTCTTTTTCTCGCACCAGCTGGGGTCGTTTCTGGGCATCTGGCTGGGCGGGCGGCTGTATGACCTTTATGGCAGCTATACCGCCGTCTGGTGGGTCGGCGTCGGCATCGGCGCGTTTTCGGCGCTGGTGCATTTACCTGTGCGGGAACGGGTGGTTGCCGTCCCAGCCTAGACGCGATACCGATCCAGAATGTAGCGCGCCGTCATCAGGTCCAGATGCGCGCCGCCGCCGTTCTTGAACAGGGTAATCTCGGCGTCCGACCTGCGCTGGAATGCGTTCAGATCGTAGTAATCCGCGATCACGTCGGCGTCGGAAATCACGCCCTGTTCCAGCGGCGTCTTCAACTCGCCGATATGGTGGCAGACAGTGATGCGGTTATCGACGAAGATGCGCGCGCGTTTCAACGCGGTATCGTCCGCTTCGCGCATGTCGGGTCGGTAGGCGCCGATCAGGTCGATATGTTGTCCGGGTTGCAGCCAGTCGCCCCGCAGATGCGGCGTGGTCGCCATGGTGGCGGATGTGACGATATCCGCCGCCCGCACCGCCCGTTCCAGATCATCGGCGACGCTGGCCCCGGTTGCATCCGCCAGCGCGACGGCGTTGGCGCGCGTCCGGTTCCAGATCGTGAACCGCGCGCTGGGAAAGGCCGCGCCATAGGCCGCGACCAGCGACCGCGCCACGGTGCCCGCACCGATGATCAGGATATCGCGGCTGTCTGGGCGGGCAAGCCGCCGCGCGGCCAAAAGGCTGTCGCCGGCGGTTTTCCATTTCGTCACCAGATGGAAATCCACCAGCGCGTCCAGCATCCCGTCGCCGTCGCGATACAGCGTCACGCCGCCATTCACCGTGGGCAGGTGCTGCGCGGCATTGCCGGGAAAGATCGTGGCGGATTTGACCGCGATCCCCAGCCCGTCGATCCACGCCGCCCGGTTCAACAACGTATCCTTGCCGCGATACAGAAAGGTATCCGCGATCTCGGCACGCGGCAGCCGGTGCCCGGCGGCCAGCGCGTCGGTCAGACCCAGCCAGTCCAGCCGCGCCTCGCCTGCGGCAAAGGGGATGATGGTCAGGGTCATGCGGCCTCCACTTTGGTCAACAGCCCCGCCCGCACCAGACAATCGGCCCAGCCGTCCGGCCCGTCGAACAGATGCGCCTGCCAGCGGCGGGCCTGTGCCGTGGCAATGTTTTCGGGGCGGTCATCGGTGAACAGGATCTTTGCGCCCCGCGTCATCGTCGCCTCTTCCAGCGCCTCATAGATCGCCGGGTCGGGTTTCACCAATCCGATGCGGCCCGACACCACGGCGCCGTCAAATTCCGTCAGGAAGGGGTGATCGGCGCAGGACACGTCAAAGGGCTCATCGCCGAAATTCGTCAGTGCCCAGACCGGCACGCCGTGCGCCTGCAACGCCCGCATCAGCCGGATCGAGTGGTCGATCCGCCGTTCGGCCAGCCGCGACCAGTTTTCGACCCAGAAGCGGATTTCGGGGTCGTAGGCTGGATAATCCTCGATCAGGTCCAGAATGGTGCCGAACCGCGCGCCGCTGTCCACCGCCAGATGGGCGCGGTGGATCGGCACATCGTGGAAAAACGCCGCCGCGCGGGTCGCACCGAACACATTTGTATAGGTGCGTTCGGGCTGCCATTCGACCAGCACATTGCCGATATCGAACACGACGATTTCCGGCGTCATGAAGCCCCCTTTGCCGCCCGCACGGCCCGTTCCAGCGCATCGAGGAAACGCGACCGGTCCGCCTTTGTAAACCCCCGCCCGCCACCTTGGCGGAACGGATCGGCGGCGCGCAGGTCGGTCATCAGGTCACGCATCGCCAAGGCTTCGCGCACGTTGGCTTCGGTCAAGGGTGTGCCGTCATGTTTCAGCACCTTCGCCCCCGCCGTGACGCAGCGCGCGGCCAAGGGGATATCCCCGGTCACCACCACATCGCCGGGTCCGGCGCGTTCGGCGATCCACATGTCCGCCACATCCGGGCCATCGGGCACGATCACCATATCCACCAAGGGGTTGCGCGATGGCCGGAGCCCGCCGTTCGACACGAAGGCGATGCGCAGCCCGTGGCGGGTGGCGACGCGTTCCGCCTCGTCCTTGACCGGGCAGGCATCCGCATCGACATAGATCATGTGGGCGTTCCCAGCCGGATCAGGTTGCCATCCGGGTCAATCACCGCCAGTTCACGCATCCCCCAAGGCTTGTCTTCGACCCGGATCAGCCGGGGAATACCGGTTGCGGGCAAAGCAAGCGCGCCCCATTCCGCGTCGATTGCTGCGGCGTCCGTCAGCCGCAGATAGGCCCCGGCGTAGCAGGTGACGGGGTCGTGGTCAGGCCAGCGGAAAAAATGCAACTCCACCCCGTCGCGGGCAAGGATCAGGTAATCCGGGTATTCCCCGGTGCAGGCAAAACCCAAGGCCGCCCAGAACGCCTGTGTGGCGGCCAGATCGCGCGAGGGCAGGATCGGGCAGGCGGCGGTCAGGGTCATGCCCACAGCGCCTCGGCGTGGAAATCGACGTGATCCTGCATGAAGCTGGCGACGAAGAAATAGCTGTGGTCATAGCCGTCCTGCATGCGGATGGTGCAGGGCAACCGGCGTTCAAGGGCTGCCAATGCCAGCGCCTCGGGCATCAGGTCGGCGATGTAGGGATCGCGCGTGCCCTGATCGATCAGCAACGGCACCGCTAGCCCCTCGGACCGCAGCATCAGCGTTGCGTCGTGGCGCAGCCAATGGGCTTCGTCATTGCCAAGGTAAGCGGCCAGTTGCTTGCGCCCCCAGTTCGACGCGGTGGGGTGACAGATCGGCGCAAATGCCGACACCGACCTGAACCGCCCCGGCAGCCCCATCGCCAGCGTCAGCGCGCCATGCCCGCCCATCGAATGGCCGGTGATCGCCTGCCGGTCCATGTCCAGCGGGAACCGCGCCGCCAGCAAGGCGGGCAGGTCATCGGCCAGATAATCCCACATCCGGAAATGCGCCGCCCATGGCGCCTCGGTCGCGTTCACGTAAAACCCCGCGCCCTGTCCCAGATCATAGGCCGGATCATCCGCCACGCCCTCGCCCCGCGGCGAAGTATCGGGAAACACCAGCGCGATGCCCTGTTCGGCGGCCCAGCCCTGCGCGCCCGCCTTGACCATGGCGTTTTCATGCGTGCAGGTCAGGCCGGACAAATACCACAGCACCGGGACCGGGCCATCCGCCGCCTCTGCCGGCAGGAACAGGCCGAATGTCATGTCACAGCCGGTGGCGGCAGAGCCGTGGCGATAGACGCCCTGCGTGCCACCAAAGCAGCGGTTTTCCGAAAGCGTTTCCATGGGTTTCTCCCTGTTGATCCTGCGACCCTGCCGTGGATCGGTAACATTTACACCGGGGGCGGCATCTGCACCCAGGCGATCACCAGTGACACGGTCAGGATCGACAGCGCGGTGGAAATCAGGATCGACGCCGACACCCGCTGCGGGGCCACGCCGTAATGCTGGGCAAGGATATAGACATTGCCCGCCACCGGCAGCGACGCCGCCGCAATCATCACCGACGCGGCATAAGGTTCGACCGGGAACAGCACCAAGGCGGCAAGCGCGACCAGCGCGGGATGCAGCACCAGCTTGCAGAACGACAGCCAGCCCGCCACCTGCAACCGTTCCGCCGATTTCGACGCCAGCGAGGCGCCGATGGCAAACAATGCGCCCGGCGTGGCCGCCGCGCCCAGCGTGGTGACAAACTCCATCACCGGCACGGGCAGCGCGATGCCCGTCGATGACCAGGCCAGCCCCAGCAGGATGGCGACGATCATCGGATTGGTCGCCAGACCCTTGCCCACGGTGCCAAGAATGCGAAACGACATCCGCCCGTCGCGCGCCCCGGTGATCAGGATGACGATCAGCGACCCGAACACGATCAGATCGACCGCCAGCACCATCATCACATGGCCGACCGCAGGTTCACCCAACAACAGCGCCAGCATCGGGATGCCCAGAAAGCCGACATTGCCGATGGCGGCGCATTGACCCTCGATGGCGGCTTCTTCCACGCTGAGGCCGCGCAGAAACGCCACCGCCGTCGCGATGCCATAGACAAAGGCGGTGGCCCACAGATACGCGGTCAGAAACCGCAGATCGACCAGTTCACCCAGCGACAGGTTGGCGGAAAACCGGAACAGCATCGCCGACAGCGCGAAATAGAACACGAATTTGGTGACCGCGGCCGTGGCTTCTGCCGAAAAGAACCGCGTCTTTCCTGCGAGATAACCCACGCCGATCAGCGCAAAAAACGGCAGGGTTTTCAGCAGCACCTCGATCATGCGGCCTTGGTAACACGGGGGGGCGCGGCGTCAATGGCGCGCCCCCTCCGATCAGGCTTTTGGCCCGTCCAGCATCCCGGTCCTGAACAACAATCCGGCAGCCACGCCGCCCAGCACCGGGGCCAGCAGGAACAACCACAACTGCACCAGCGCCTGACCGCCCACCACGACCGCCGGCCCGATGGACCGCGCCGGGTTCACCGACACGCCGGTGACCTTGATGCCGACAAGGTGGATCACCACCAGCGTCAGCCCGATGGCCAGACCGGCCATCGAAGACGGCGCGCCCGCGCCCGTGGACCCAAGGATGACCGTGACGAACAGGAAGGTGGCCACCGCTTCGAACACGAAAGCCGCGATCATGCCGTATTCGCCCAGATACCCGGGCCCCCAGCCATTCTGGCCAAGGCCGTTGGCGGCGATGGAATAGCCCGCCTTGCCCGACGCGATCAGCGCCAGCACCAGCGCCGCCACAATCGCGCCCGCGATCTGCCCGACGATGTAACCCAAGGCGTCGGACACCTCCATTCGACCCGATGCCACCACGCCCAGCGTGACGGCCGGGTTGATGTGACAGCCCGATACCGGCCCGATGCCATAGGCCATCCCGATCAGCGCCAGCCCAAAGGCAAAGCTGATGCCGGTCAGCCCGATATCCGCGCCCGCAATCACCGCGGCCCCGCAGCCGAACAGGACCAGCGTGAAGGTGCCGATGAATTCGGCCAGATACTTGTTCATGTTAGTGCTACCCCTTTTCCCACACAGCCCGCACCCCGGGCCACCCGTGTCGTGCCACTGTTTCGCGATTCGGACACGGCAAATTCGCGAGGTTTCTGCGGGGAATTTCCGTCAGCGTGGCATTTGCCCAACAACGCAAAAGGCCCCGGCGTTTCCACCGGGGCCTTTCTTCGTCATTTCAGCCGATCACTCGACGTCGGCGTCTTCCTTGGCCAGTTCCTGACCGGTGGTCTGATCGACCATCTTCATCGCCAGCCGCACCTTGCCGCGTTCGTCAAAGCCCAAGAGTTTCACCCAGACTTCTTGGCCTTCCTTCAGCGCATCCGACGGATGGTTCAGGCGCTTGTTTTCGATCTGGGACACATGCACCAGACCGTCACGCTTGCCGAAGAAATTCACGAAGGCGCCGAAATCGACCAGCTTGACGACCGTGCCCTTGTAGATCTTGCCCATCTCGGGTTCGGCCACGATCGAATAGATCATGTCATAGGCTTTCTTGATCGCATCGCCGTTCGAGGACGCGATCTTGATCACGCCGTCGTCGTTGATATCGACCTTGGCACCCGACAGTTCGACGATCTCGCGGATCACCTTGCCGCCCGATCCGATGACTTCACGGATCTTGTCGGTGGGGATCTGCATGGTCTCGATGCGCGGGGCATGGACCGAGAAGGCGTTGGCGGATGTCAGCGCCTTGGACATCTCGTGCAGGATATGCAGCCGGCCATCCTTGGCCTGCGACAGCGCCTGTTTCATGATCGCGGGCGTGATGCCGGCCACCTTGATGTCCATCTGCAACGACGTGATGCCGTTTTCGGTTCCCGCCACCTTGAAATCCATGTCGCCAAGGTGATCCTCGTCGCCCAGGATGTCGGTCAGCACGGCATAGGACCCGTCCTCTTCCAGGATCAGACCCATCGCCACACCGGCCACCGGCGCCTTCAGCGGCACACCCGCGTCCATCATCGCCAGCGATCCGCCGCAGACCGACGCCATCGAGGACGATCCGTTCGATTCGGTGATCTCGGACACCACGCGCACGGTGTAGGGGAAATCGGTCGGTGCCGGCAGCACGGCCTGCAACGCGCGCCAGGCCAGTTTGCCATGGCCGATTTCGCGCCGTCCGGGCGACCCCACGCGGCCAACCTCGCCCACCGAATAGGGCGGGAAGTTATAGTGCAGCATGAAGTTTTCGCGGTAGTTGCCGTGCAGGGCGTCGATGATCTGTTCGTCATCGCCGGTGCCCAGCGTGGTGACGACCAGCGCCTGTGTTTCACCACGGGTGAACAGCGACGACCCGTGGGTGCGCGGCAGCACGCCGGTTTCGCAGACGATGGGCCGTACGGTGGTGGTGTTGCGCCCGTCGATACGGCGGCCGTGTTTCACCACATCGCCACGCAGCACGGCGGCTTCCAGTTTCTTGATCGCGGGGCCAAGGTTGGCATCCGCCAGCTGTTCCGCCGTCAGCGCGGCCTTGATCGCGGCCTTGGCATCGGACAGTGCCGAAACGCGGGCCTGCTTGTCGGTGATGGCATAGGCGGCGCGCATCGCGTTTTCGCCCGCGGCCTTCACGGCGGCATACAGGTCGGAATAATCCGGGGCCGAGAAATCGAATGGTTCCTTGGCGGCGGATTCGGCCAGATCGATGATCAGGTCGATCACCGGCTGCATCTGTTCATGCGCGAACACCACGGCGCCCAGCATTTCATCTTCCGACAGCTCGTAGGCTTCGGATTCGACCATCATCACGGCATCTTTGGTGCCGGCGACAACCAGATCCAGCCGCTGTTCCGGATTGGTGCGCAGCTTGGTCATGTCATCGCAGGACGGGTTCAGCACATAGGCGCCGTTGGCGAAACCGACACGCGCGCCGGCGATCGGCCCACGGAACGGCGCGCCCGAGATGGTCAGCGCAGCCGAAGCGGCGATCATCGCCACCACATCGGGGTCGTTGACCAGATCGTGCGACAGCACGGTGCACATGATCAGGACTTCGTTCTTGAAGCCCTCGACGAACAGCGGGCGGATCGGACGGTCGATCAGGCGCGCGGTCAGCGTTTCCTTTTCGGTGGGCCGGGCCTCACGCTTGAAGAACCCGCCGGGAACCTTGCCCGCGGCATAGTATTTTTCCTGGTAATGCACGGTCAGCGGAAAGAAATCCTGCCCCGGCTTTTGTTCCTTGGCAAAGGTCACGTTCGCCATGACGCTGGTTTCGCCCAGCGTGGCGATGACGGTGCCATCGGCCTGACGGGCAATCTTGCCCGTTTCCAGCGTGAGCATCTCATTGCCCCACTGGATCGATTTTTTGACTTCGTTGAACATCTATCGTTTCCTCATGGAGCCACTCCCGGCCCTCCGGGTGCTCCGTTTGCATGGCGGCCCCATTGCCGCCGCCCCCCGATCCTTCGCATGCGCCCGGGGGCATGGGCTCACGTCGCAGATGGGCGGGCCTTACATCAAAACCGCTGCGTTGGAAAGCGGTGGGTTCGGTCAGAACACCCCGATCAAAAAACCCTGTGCGCGCCCCTGTCGTCGCGCGCGTCGCCGTGCAGGATCGCGCCGTAGTGGTCGGCCAAGGTGTCGGTGCCATATTCCGGCGTCGCATCCGCGTCATAGCGGGCGCGCGTCGCATCCCAGACAAGCATGGATTCGGTGGCGTAATAGCGCCCGATGCGCGCCAGTTCCGCTTTGGCGCGCAGGGCGGGCGACAGGCGGCCCATCAGGGACAGCACCCCGATGATGCCATCCATCAATGCGATGGGCACCTGTTTCACCTTGACCGGCTGGCCCGTCAGCCGCTCTAGAAGTGCCACCTGATCGCGGGGCGTGATCGCGGGACCGGGGCCGCCGATGGGGAGGATGCGGTTGCGTTTGTCCGGATCCGTCAGGCACCGCGCCAGAAACTGCCCAAGGTCCGCATCCGAAATCGGCTTGCAAGCGGTCAGCCGCCCGTCGCCGAACACCAGCCAAGGCTTGCCGGATTGCACGCGGGCCACCTGACCTGACAGCGATTTGAAGAACGCGGTCGGGCGCACGATGGTCCAATCCAAAGGTGCGGCCTGCAATTCGGCTTCGAACGCCATCTTGGCCTGTTGAAACGCCAGCAGCGGTTTCTGCACGCAGATCGCCGACAGCAGCACGAAATGCCGCACGTTCTGCGCCACCGCCGCCTGCAACGCCCGCGCCTGCGCGCGATGGTCGATGGCCCAGGCATCATCGGGCGCGC
>JBGSJU010000096.1:0-4930 GCA_041741655.1 Rhodobacterales bacterium | reverse complement strand
TGGATCGGCGACCGGGCCGGGTCGATCGGGGCGAGCCTGCTGGTGGCGGCGGCGTTGCTGGCCACGGGGGCAGCGCTGTCGCTGTTGCAACGCCCGCTGAAACCCTGATCCGCAATGAAAAAGGCCGCCCGAAGGCGGCCTTTTCGGTCACTGGCGCGCGGATCAGACCAGCGCGGCCTTGGCGCGGTCCACAATGGCAGCAAAGGCCGCCGGTTCGCGCACGGCCAGATCGGCCAGAACCTTGCGGTCCACTTCGATCTCGGCCTTCAACAGGCCATTGATGAACCGCGAATAGGTCAGCGCGGGGTCGATCGACCGCACGGCGGCGTTGATCCGCTGGATCCACAGCGCGCGGAAGTTCCGCTTGCGGGCGCGGCGGTCGCGGGTTGCATATTGGTTCGCCTTGTCAACGGCCTGCGTGGCGACCTTGAAGCTGCTGCCACGACGGTCGTAATAACCTTTGGCGGCCTTCAGGATTTTCTTGTGACGGGCGTGGGTGACGGTACCACCTTTGACGCGGGACATGCTGTGGTTCCTTCTTAGCGGTCGTAGGGCATGTAGGTCTTGACGATTTTCGCGTCAGAGGCCGACATCACAGTGGTTCCGCGCGCCTGGCGGATGAACTTCTTGTGCCGCTTGATCATGCCATGGCGCTTGCCGGCCTGACCGCACATCACCTTGCCGGTGGCGGACATCTTGAAGCGCTTCTTGGCGCTCGACTTGGTCTTCATCTTGGGCATTTCCGTCTCCTTGGACTTTTGGGTCGGTCAATACGCGCGACTCGGCATGCCACGTTGGCCGGCCGCACGGGATAGACGCGCCGTATAGGCGGGCAAAGGGGGGTGTGCAAGGAAAATTGCGCGGCCTTGGCCGGGGCTTGAATGTTGCGGTGCGCGGCCCGGTTCAGCCCGCGACGCGACCGATCACCTTGACGAAAACCTGCGGCAGTTCGTTGAAAGCATAGCCACCCGGTTTGCTTTGGATAGCCCAGACGACCAGCCCGCCCCCCACGATGGCCGCGATCGCTGCAACCCGTGGCGCGCGGGCATCCGACAGGGCGGAAATGATGGACGGGATGGCAAACCCCGCGACGACTAGACCCACAACCAGGGCAAGATCGGTATCCACGACGGTGCCTCCGTTACATCTGCGTTACAAAAGCCTACTCCGGATCGGCCGCGTAAATCAAACGCTCTGCGCAGGGCGCCACGCGCAGGATATTCGTGGTGCCCTGCACGTTGAACGGCACCCCGGCGGTGACAAGGATCTGGTCGGCTTCGGTGGCAAACCCATGCGCGCGGGCGGCGCGGGCCGAATTGACCACCGCCTGCTTGAACCGTTCCAGTTCCGGCGTCATCACGCAGGTCACCCCCCATGTCAGCGACATCCGCCGTGCGGTGGCCCTGAGCGACGTCATGCCGATGATCGGCACGCGCGGGCGTTCGCGTGCCACAAGGGCAGCGGTGCGCCCGGTCTGGGTGTAGCAGCAGATCACCTTGATATCCGTCGTTTCGGCGATTTCGCGCGCGGCGGCAACGATGCCGTCGGCCACGGTATGGCGCACGGCGCGGCGCGAGGCATCGATCACCTCGCGGTAGGTCGGGTCATGTTCGACCTCGCGCGCGACATTATCCATGGTGCGGACCGCCTCGATGGGAAACGCGCCCGCCGCGCTTTCGGCCGACAGCATGATGGCATCAGCGCCTTCATAGATGGCGGTGGCCACATCCGACACCTCGGCCCGCGTCGGCATCGGGCTTTCGATCATCGACTCCAGCATCTGTGTCGCCACGATCACCGGTTTCGCCGCCGCCCGGCAACGCCGCACCAGACGTTTCTGGATCGGTGGCACGTTCTGCACCGGAAGTTCCACGCCCAGATCGCCGCGCGCCACCATGATCCCGTCAGAGACGGCCAGAATGTCGTCGAAGTGTTTTACCGCCGTGGGTTTTTCGATCTTGGACATGATCGCGGCGCGGCCGGCGACCAGCGCGCGCGCTTCTTCCACATCGGCGACCCGCTGCACGAAGGACAGCGCCAGCCAATCGACCCCCAGCGCGCAGACGAATTCAAGGTCCGCCCGGTCCTTGTCGGACAGCGCCGCAAGTGGCAGTTCAACGTCCGGCACGTTCACGCCCTTGCGGTTGGAAATCATCCCGCCGGCGATCACGGTGCATTCGGCGAAATCCGCCCCACAGCTCAGCACGCGCAGCCGGATCTTGCCATCGTTCACCAGCAGATGCGCGCCGGGTTCAAGGGCCGCGAAAATCTCGGGATGTGGCAGGCAGACGCGGGTCGCGTCGCCCGGCGCGGGGTCCAGATCCATGCGGAACGCCGCGCCGACCGCCAGATCGACCGGACCATCGGCAAAGGTCGCAACGCGCAGTTTCGGCCCCTGCAGATCGGCCAGAATGGCGATCGGGCTGTCCAGATCGCGTTCCACCTGACGGATATGGGCGTGTTTGGCGGCGATTTCGGCATGGCTGCCATGGCTCATGTTCAGGCGGAACACATCCGCCCCCGCCTCGTGCAAGGCGCGGATCATGTCATAGGTTGACGACGCCGGACCAAGCGTGGCCACGATCTTGACGTTGCGGGCGCGTTTCATCTGTCTGTCCCTGTCCATTGCGCCGCATCCGGGGCGGCATGTTTCCTTTGGATGCGTTCTGGCATAACACATGCTGAAACAACACCGATGTGACATGACATACCAGCCTTACGAAATCGTTGGAACCGATCACACCGCACGCTGGCTGGTGACCTGTGACCATGCCGCCAATACGGTGCCGGATTTCGTGCAGGGCGGTTGTCTGGGCGTGGCGCCCGCCGACATGGCGCGCCACATCGCCTATGACGTTGGCGCGGCGGGGTTGACCCGCGCGCTGGCGGCGCATCTGGGGGGTGCGGCGATCCTGTCGAATTTCTCGCGCCTTGTCATCGACCCGAACCGGGGCGAGGATGACCCGACGCTGGTGATGAAACTGTATGACGGCACGATCATACCGGGCAACCGCCACATCACGGCGGCCGAGGTGACAGACCGGCTGGACCGGTTGTATCGTCCCTATCACGCGGCCTATGCGCGTCTGGCTGCGCGGCGCGCCGATACCGTGATCTGCGCCGTGCATTCCTTTACCCCGCAACTGCGCGCCCGCCCGCCCCGGCCATGGCATGTCGGCGTGCTGTATTCGCATCTGGACGACCGGCTGGCGAAACCGCTGATTGCGCGATTGGCGGGGGCGCCTGACCTGTGTGTTGGCGACAACGAACCCTATGCCGGCCACCTGCCCGGCGACGCGGTGGACCGTCACGCATTGACCCCGGGTCGGCCGAATGTCTTGATCGAGGTCCGCAATGACCTGATCGCCACGCCGGACGCGCAGGCCGCATGGGCCGCGCGGCTGGCCCCCATCCTGCACCAGACGCTGGCCGCATCGGGCCTATGAAGGAGACCGCCATGGACAAGATCGATCCCCAAACCATGATCGAGATCGAGGCCGCCGCCTTTCGCGCGCTGCGCCATCACCTGATGACGGCCCGGCCCGATGTGCAGAACATCGACCTGATGAACCTTGCGGGCTTTTGCCGCAACTGTCTGGCCCGCTGGGTGCAAGAGGCGGCGACCGACCGCGGCATCGACATGTCCAAGGACGCGGCGCGCGAGATGTATTACGGCATGCCCTATGATGACTGGCGCGCACAGCACCAGACGGCGGCCGATACGGCGAAGCAGGCGGCATTTGCCGTCGCGTTCGAACAGAACGTCACCCGAAAGGACTGACGTGGCGCAAACGGCACGGGACCAGTGCACGATCCTGTCGTGCCCTGCCCGTTTGTGGAGCAATTCTTGCGTATTGCCGCCCGGACGCGCCGATTTCGCAACCGGGTTGCCGGGCATCTGTCGCAAGATCAGCGGGACTGAGTTGAGCCGGAGGCCGCGATGATCCAGACCCCTTACCTGTTGTTTCTGGGCGATGCGCCCGACATGCTGGCCGCGAAAGTGGCCATCGGCATCCGCGACTGGCGGCCGGAATATGCCGTGGGCCAGTTCCGGATGGACGGGTGCAAGGCCGATCTGGGCCTGCCCGACCTGACCTTGGCCGAGGCCAAGGCGAAGGGCGTCAAGACGCTGGTGGTGGGGGTGGCAAACCGCGGCGGCGTGATCTCGCAAAGCTGGAAGAAGGTGCTGGTGGCGGCGCTGGAGGACGGGTTCGACCTTGCGTCGGGCCTGCATAACCTGCTGTGCGATGAACCCGATCTGGCCGCCGTGGCGGCGGCCACTGGCCGCGCCCTGCATGATGTGCGGGTGCCATCGGTGGATTATCCCATCGCCAATGGCGTCAAACGCACCGGCAAGCGGATGCTGGCAATCGGCACGGATTGTTCGGTGGGCAAGATGTACACCGCGCTGTGCATGGAACGCGAAATGCGGGCGCGGGGCATGAAGGCGTCGTTCCGCGCCACTGGGCAGACCGGCATCCTGATCACCGGGGGCGGCGTGCCGCTGGATGCGGTGATCGCGGATTTCATGGCCGGTTCGGTGGAATGGCTGACGCCCGACAATGACCCCGACCACTGGGACCTGATCGAGGGACAGGGGTCGCTGTTCCACGTCAGCTATTCGGGTGTGACGCTGGCCCTGGTGCATGGCGGGCAGCCCGACGCGCTGGTGATCTGCGATGAACCGACGCGGGCGCATATGCGGGGCTTGCCGGGGTATAAACTGCCCACGCTGGAGGCGGTGCGCGATATGGGCGTGGCGCTGGCCCGCGTGGCGAACCCGGCCTGCGTTGCCATCGGATGTGCCATCAACACGCAGCATATGGACGACGCGGCGGCGCGCGACCATCTGAAGGCGGTCGAGGACCGGATGGGCCTGCCCGACCTGACCTTGGCCGAGGCCAAGGCGAAGGGCGTCAAGACGCTGGTG
>JBGSJU010000095.1:0-2831 GCA_041741655.1 Rhodobacterales bacterium | reverse complement strand
CTGTCGCAAGGCGACCGCGCCCCGTCACAAGGCGACCGCGCCCCGTCGCAAGGCGACCGCGCCCCGTCGCAAGGCGACCATGCGAGATCGCAGGCAACCGAGGTTCCGGTTGACGCCTTGACAGAAGCCGTCGCGGCGCGGGAACTGGCGGATCTGGCCGCCCGCATTGCCCGCGCCAATCGGCAATATCACGTCGAGGATGCGCCGGACCTGACCGATGCGGACTACGACGCGCTGAAACGGCGCAATACCGCGATCGAGCAGCGATTTCCGCAGCTGAAACGGGCCGACAGCCCATCGGATCAGGTAGGCGGCATCGCCGTGGACGGGTTTGGCAAACTGCGCCACGCGGTCCCGATGCTGTCACTGGCAAACGCGTTCGACGACAACGACGTGGCCGAATTCGACGCCAGTATCCGCAAGTTTCTGAACCTGGGCGCGGACGCACTACTGATCTACACCGCCGAACCCAAGATCGACGGCCTGTCGCTGTCGCTGCGCTATGAACAGGGGGCGCTGGTGCAGGCCGCCACGCGGGGCGATGGCGATGTGGGCGAGGATGTCACGGCCAACGCCTGCACCATTGCGGATATTCCCCATCATGTGACCGGCGCGCCCGACATCCTTGAGGTGCGGGGAGAGGTTTACATGTCGCTCGCCGATTTCGCCGCCTTGAATGCCCGCCAGCAGGCCAGTGGCGGCAAGAGTTTTGCCAACCCGCGCAACGCTGCCGCCGGGTCGTTGCGCCAACTCGATCCGACGATCACCGCCGCCCGACCGCTCCGGTTCTTTGCCTATGCATGGGGCGCCCTATCCGCCCCCCTTGGCCCTACGCAATCTGATGCAGTTGCGCGGCTTGGGGCATTGGGATTTCAGATCAACCCGTTGATGCAGCGGTGTGAAGGACCGGCAGCGTTGCTGGCCCATTACGCCCGCATCGCCGCGGAGCGCGCTCTGCTGGGCTATGACATCGACGGCGTCGTCTACAAGGTGGATGATCTGGGTTTGCAGGCGCGGCTTGGGTTCCGGTCGGTGACGCCCCGCTGGGCCATCGCGCATAAATTCCCCGCCGAAACCGCGTGGACCCGGTTGCTGGGCATCGACATTCAGGTCGGTCGCACCGGCGCGCTCAGCCCGGTGGCGCGATTGCAGCCGGTGACGGTTGGCGGTGTGGTGGTGTCGAATGCAACGCTGCACAACGAAGACTACATTGCCGGGCGCGATGCGCGCGGGCAACCGATCCGCGAAGGCCGCGACATCCGCGTGGGGGACTGGGTGCAGGTCTATCGTGCGGGCGACGTGATCCCGAAAATCGCCGATATCGATCTGACGCGCCGCAAAAGTGCCGCGCAACCCTATGAATTCCCATCACTTTGCCCGGAATGCGGCAGCCCCGCGATCCGCGAGCCCGGCGATGCGGTGCGCCGCTGCACCGGCGGGTTGATCTGCCCGGCGCAAGGCGTCGAACGCCTGAAACATTTCGTCAGCCGCGGTGCCTTTGACATAGAGGGGCTGGGCGCCAAACAGATCGAGATGTTCTATCACGACGCCGACCTGCCCGTGAAAACCCCCGCCGACATCTTTACGATCGCGGCAAGAGACGCCGCCAACCCCTTGCAAAAGCTGAAGAACCGCGAGGGTTTTGGCGCCACTTCGGTCACGAAACTGTTCGCGGCGATCGACGCGCGGCGGCGCATCGCGCTGGACCGGGTAATCTTTGCCTTGGGCATCCGCCACGTCGGCGAGGTGGCGGCCACGACCTTGGCGCGGCATTTCGGCACCTGGCCCGCCTTTGAACGCGCGGTGACGGACCCCTTGGCGCGCGATGACCTGCTGGCCATCGACGGTGTGGGTGCGGTGATGGCGGACAGCCTGATCGCGGCCTTTGCCAACCCCGCCGAACGCGCCGCCATCGATGCGCTGATTGCGCAATTGACCGAGGTGGAACCGGTGATCTGGCGTGTCGCCGAAGACAGCCCGGTGGCCGGAAAGACCGTTGTGTTCACCGGCACCCTGGAACGGATGACGCGGGCCGAGGCCAAGGCACGCGCCGAAGCCCTGGGGGCCAAGGTGGCAGGGTCGGTCAGCGCCAAGACCGATATTCTGGTGGCCGGACCCGGCGCGGGGTCCAAGGCTGTCAAGGCTGCCGAACTGGGGGTGCAGGTGATGGACGAGGCGGCCTGGCTGGCGCTGATCGGCGCATGACGGGGCGCATGACGGGGCGACCGCCGATCCTGTATCCGCTGTTCGCCGATATCGAAACCTTGCCGGGGGTCGGGCCGAAACTGGCCAAACTGTTCGCGCAGATGGCCATCACCTGCCCGCGCGACCTGTTGTTCACCCTGCCGCAATCCGGCATTCTGCGGCAACGGCGCGACACGGTGCAGGGGGCCGATCTGCCCGGCCATGTCACGGTGCGGGTCCGCGTCGGCCTGCATAAGCCGCCGCGCACCAAGACCGGGGCCTATCGCATCACGGTCGAGGATGCGCAGGTCGCATTTCAGCTGGTGTATTTCCATGCCCGCGGCGACTATCTGGCCAAACTGTTGCCCTTCGGGCAGGACCGCGTGGTGTCGGGCCGGGTCGAACTGTTCGACGGCATCGCCCAAATGGTGCATCCCGACCATGTGCTGCGACCAGAGGAAGCTGTTGAAATCCCCGAGTTCGAACCGGTCTATCCGGCAACGCAGGGTCTGGGCCAACGGGTGATCGCCAAGGCCGTCGAGGCGGCGATGCTGCGCGCGGTGGCCTTGCCCGAATGGATCGACCCGGAACAGAAACGCCGCGCGGGCTGGCCGGATTGGGCCACGGCCATGGCCATGGCCCAGATC
>JBGSJU010000094.1:0-2471 GCA_041741655.1 Rhodobacterales bacterium | reverse complement strand
CCAGCCGCACCGCATCGCCGCGCGCCAGCCGCATGCCGGTGCCTTTCGACACCATCGCGGGGGTGGCCCAATCGGCGCCTTGGGAATAGCTGAACCGGTTCAAGGCCGCGTCGCCTCCGCCGGCCGCCCCCTTGG
This sequence comes from Rhodobacterales bacterium, assembly GCA_041741655.1. Lineage (GTDB taxonomy): Bacteria > Pseudomonadota > Alphaproteobacteria > Rhodobacterales > Rhodobacteraceae > UBA9554. The sequence continues at coordinate 2,336 of JBGSJU010000094.1, read as the reverse complement.
GCGCATAACGGCCACGTTCGCCGAACAGGAACACCTCGGCGCTGTCTTCCAAGAGTTCAATCTCATAGACCGCGCCCATGCCGCCGCGATGGGTGCCCGCGCCGCCACTATCAGGCCGCAGCGCCCATTGCCGGAACATCACCGGATAGGCGGCTTCGAGGATTTCCACTGGCGGGATCGTCGCGGTGGAAATCGGCGCGTTGCCGTGGTTCAATCCGTCGCCATCTGCACTGCCGCCATGCCCGCCGCCGTAGAAGGAAAACATCACCCAGCGCCGCCCGTCACGGCGATAGCCCGCCAGCGACAGCGCGTTGATGGTGCCATAGGCGTTTGCGACGACCAGATCGGGGGCGGCCTGCGCCATCGCGGAAAAGATCACATCAATCATCCGCAGGATGGTTTCGGTGTAACCGCCTGTGGGCGCGGGAAATTCGGCGGCCAGCAGGCTGCGGTCGGGTACGATGATATCCAAGGGGCGCATCACGCCCGCGTTGGCGGGCAGGCCCGGAAAGATATGCTTGATTGCCACATACACGGCGGCAATCGCCGTGCCGCGCGAGATATTCACCGGCCCCGCAGTCGCCGGGGCAGTGCCGGAGAAATCCAGCGTCAGCCGGTCGCCCGCCACGGTCAGCGTCACCTTGATCGGCAGCGCGACATCGGTGATGCCATCATTGTCCAGATAATCCGTGGCTTCCCACCGGCCATCCGGCAGGGCCGCGACCTCGGCCCGGATCAGCGTTTCGGCACGGTCCGAAAGCGCGTCAAGTGCGGCGCGGACCGTATCCGCGCCATATTCCGCCAACAGCCCGTCCATCCGCCGCACACCCAGATCCAGCGCGCCCAACTGCCCGTTCAGATCGCCCTGCGCCGACGCAGGCAACCGGGTGTTGCGCAGGATGATGTCGATGACATCCTGCTGCACCACGCCCGCCCGCATCACCTTGACCGGGGGCAACACGAACGCCTCCTGAAACACCTCGGTGGCACGTGGGTTGTAGTTGCCGGGCACAGCGCCGCCCACATCATGCCAATGGCCGACCGAGGCGAGGTAGCAGAACAGCGCGCCGTCATGGTAATAGGGCCGCACCAGACGCATGTCGGACAGATGGGTGCCGCCGATATGGGCATCGTTGAAGATATAGACATCGCCATCGGCCAGATCGCCGTCACGCGCCGCCTTGTCGATCACCGCCTTGACGGCAAAGGCCATCACGCCCACGAAAATCGGCAGGCCGGATTTGCCCTGCACCAGCGTGTCGCCGGTCGCGGCATCATACAGCCCGTGCGACGCGTCATGCGCCTCGGCGATGATCGGGTTGAACGCGGACCGGAACAGCGTCGCGTCCATCTCGTCGGCGATCTGTTCCATGCGCCCCGCCAGAACGGCAAGGGTAATCGGGTCGATCATTGGCTATGCTCCGCAGCAAGAACCTCGGCGATATCGTTCCAGACGTCCTGCCGTGCGATCAGGCCATGGTCCAGTTCGAACCGGTCGATGAAACGGATGCCGGCAAAGGCCGTCCCGTCCGGCCATTCGCCGTGCAGGGTGCCAAAACAGTAGACCAGCGGCCCCAAGGCATCGAACCGTTCATAGGTCTTTTTCACGAACCGGTAGCGGGGTTTCGCCCAGGCAAACAGCTCTTCCAGCGTGGTCATGCGACGGTCGCCCGGAAAGGTCATGGTGAACCCGGGGGCCAAAAGGGCGCGGGCCGATGCCAGATCGCGCGCCTCCATCGCCGACAGAAAACCATGCACGACATGCGCGGCATCGGGCAGCGCGGGCGCCGGCGCCCGGTGTTCCCCCCCGCGCAGATAGTTGGCGGCCGGCATTTCGGTCAGGATCACCGTCACGGCATCGGGTGCGGCGGGCACCACGGATCGCACCGCATCGGTCATCACGCGCCCGAGGCGGGCTTTGACCGCCGCATCATAGCCTTCAAGGATCTGGACGGTAACGATGGGCATCACGCTGCTCCCGCATTTTGACCTGTCTGATTTTTAATACTGCTTTTCTGCCTACCGCAATACATTTAGTTGCGCCGGAAGCAGACATTCCAGTTGCTTTGTTGCAGACCGGGGGTAACATCCGGGATTCGAAAGGGGTGCGTGATGGCGGTGCATACGGCGCGGATTTCGGCAGAGGGTGGCAAGGCGCAGCGGGTTTACCTGCTGTTGCGCGACGAGATCACGCGCGGCGATCTGGCTCCGGGCGCGGTGCTGCCGGGCGAATTGCGGCTGGCCGATCAATATGGCGTCAGCCGCGTCACCATCCGCCGCGCGCTGGATGTGCTGTCGCACGAAGGCCTGATCGACCGCCGCGCCGGGTCTGGCAC
>JBGSJU010000093.1:0-1574 GCA_041741655.1 Rhodobacterales bacterium | reverse complement strand
CACCCGGACCAGCGCCGTGATCACTAGAGTCAGGACAGCCCAGATCACCAGACCGGTCAGGATCAGGGTGGGCGCCACCAGTACCAACGCCAACAGCGCCACCCCCGCCAGCATCAGCAAGGCCGCCCGGTGCCGGGGGCGCGTGCCCCAGGCGCGACAGCTTTCATGTTCGGCAACGCGCGTCGTGGCGGCGTGGGTCAGATCGGTGCGAAACCGGGTGGATAGATATTCCTGCACCTCCTGTTCGGTCACCACGGCGGGCAGGGCCCGCGCATAACGCGGTGGCAAGGCGGCCTGCAGGCGCGGGAATTCCTCGGGGCGGGCGGTGGCAATCCGCAGCGCGGTGCCGTCATGGCGCCATGGCACTGCCGCATGCGCGAGCCAGAACCGCGGGTCCAGCCCTTCCAGCATGGCCGCATCCGGTGGTACGCGCAAAAGGTCCGCGCGGGGCAACCCGCCAAAGGCCGCCTGCGATTCGGCAAGGATTAGCGGATCAAGCGCGGCATGGGTCAGGATCACCCGCGCCAGCGTGACGTTGTTGCGCCGGGTTTCCGCCCGGAACCGGATCACCTGTTCCTGGGTCAACAGCCCGGCGCGCAGCAGGAAATCCGCAAAATCAGGCGCGATTTCAAGGGGCTGGCTGCGCAGGGGCGCACCGGAAAAAGGCGCCTGCCAATCCTGAAATCCCGCCGGAAATCCCGGATTTACCCCGCGCGCCACCATATCCCCGCCCCAACAGAACGGTGCCAAACTGCGTCATGTTTGGTTAACGGCTGGTTAACTCTGGATTAACGGCCCGCGCGGGCGGCCATCGATGCGGCGAATCGTTCGAACAGATAGAAACTGTCCTGCGGGCCCGGGCTGGCCTCGGGGTGGTATTGCACCGAGAACACCGGGCGATCCGCCAGCCGGATGCCGCAGTTCGACCCGTCGAACAGCGACACATGGGTTTCCACGACGCCGGCCGGCAAGGTTTGACTATCCACCGCAAAGCCATGATTCATCGAGGTAATCTCGACCTTGCCGCTCTCCAGATCCTTGACCGGGTGGTTCGCACCATGATGGCCATGGTTCATCTTGATCGTGCGCGCGCCAAGCGCCAGCGCCAGCATCTGATGGCCCAGACAGATGCCGAACAGCGGCACATCCGACCGGTCCAGCACACCCTTGATCATCGGCACGGCATAGGCCCCGGTGGCCGCCGGGTCGCCCGGACCGTTCGACAGGAACACGCCATCGGGGGCGAGCGCCAGCACATCATCCGCGGTGGCGGACGCTGGCAGTACGGTCACATCGCAGCCGACCGAGGCGAGGCACCGCAAGATATTACGTTTCGCGCCGTAATCCACGGCGACCACACGGTATTTCGGGTCCGCCTGCCGGGTATAGCCCTGAGGCCAGGCCCAGCGTTTTTCATCCCAGCGGTAGGATTGCGCGCAGGTCACATCGCGCGCCAGATCAAGCCCCACCAGCCCCGGAAAGGCGCGCGCGCGGGCGACCAGCGCGGCGATGTCGAAATTGCCCTCGGGGTCATGGGCCAACGCGACATGCGGCGCGCCCTGCTGGCGGATGGC
>JBGSJU010000092.1:0-4304 GCA_041741655.1 Rhodobacterales bacterium | reverse complement strand
CCGCCCCCACTGTCCCCGCGGTGCCAGATGCCGGCGACCCCGCGATCGGGTCAGAATTGCTGGCGGCGGGGCGGGCGGTTCTGGCGGATCTGTCCTTTGCCACCGGCGCTGCGGATCTGGGGCCGGGGCCGTTTGCCTCGCTGGACGCGTTGGCGCGATTTCTGGCCGAAGACGGGTCGCGGCGGGTGGCGCTAGTGGGACATACCGATGCGATGGGGGCGCTGGATGGCAATATCGCCCTGTCGGAACGTCGCGCCAAGGCGGTGCTGGAACGGCTGGTCGCGGATCACGGCGTTGCACGCGACCGGGTCGAGGCCCGCGGCATCGGCTATCTGGCGCCCCTGATGCCCAACACCACCCCCGAAGGCCGCGACCTGAATCGCCGGGTCGAGGCCGTGCTGCTGCCCGGCGGGTGAGGTCACAGATTGCCGTTGTCGCGCACCAGAGACGCGTTGTGATCCAGCAACCGGTCCAGCAGGGCGATGAACTGGCGCGCGTCGGCCAGTGACAGGCAGGCCAGCACCTCTTCGTTGCGGTCACGCGCAAAGGCCAGCAGCTGCGCGTGACGGACGGTGCCTTTGGCAGTCAGGGTCAGTTCTACGCGGCGCGCATCCAGCGGACAGACCCGGCTTACCACCTCGCCGCGCGTGACCAGCGCCTGCACGGTCCGGCTGAGTTGTCCCTTGTCCATCAGCACCCGGTCGGCCAGTTCCAGCAACCCCAAAGGCGCATGGGCCGCCACCAGACCCATGACCCGCCATTCGTTCAACGTCAGGCCAAAGGCGTTGCGAAAGATCACCGCGCCGTCGCGGGCGTTGATCGCGGCAAACCGCGCGATCTTGAAGGTCAGCATGTCCTCGATCGTCGTGATGTTCGGGTGCAACCGTTGGTCCGGATCGTCGGTCTGTGTCATGCCTGCCTCCTGCCGTTCGCACAGGCTGCGACAACCTTGGCGCGGGTTCCAGCAGAAAAACCGGCACAGGCCCCGCATGCGACCTAAAGTGCCGCGTGCAAGCGTTCTTGAAACTGCGGAATGACGCGCGGGTGCGTCAGGAATGTCTGCAGCGGCATCATCTGCCATGCCGTGCCCTCGGTGCCCAGCCGCAGGGCCGTTGGGTCGAACACAGGGGGCCGCGCCACAAAGAACCACACCAGACGACCGGCGGGGTCCAGATGCGGGCTGGCATGCCGGGGCGTCTGGGCGAACAGGTCCAGCGCCAGTTCCTCGGCCGCTTCGCGACAGGCACAGGCCCAGGGGGGTTCTTCCCCCTCGCGCCCGCCACCGGGCAGGTCCCACCAGCCGGGCCAGGGAATGTCGGGCTTGTCGTCACGCAACAGGGTGACAACCGCGCCCCGCCAGATCACCGCGACCTTGGCGCCATGGAATGCCCGTCCGTCCCACGCCGGATCAGTTGTCGTTGATGTCGCGGTCCCAGATGCGGACATTGCCCCGATCCCGTGGAAACATGCGGTTCAGCCACCACCACGCCACGACCGAGGCCACGGCATAGACCAGCACCGTTGCGGCAAAGGAGGTTCCAAACAGCCCGGTCGCCACCAGCACCGCCATGATCAACGCCCCGATGGCAAATCCCAGCAGGATGAACCCCGGCAGCAGAATTTCCGCCACGCCCAGCAGCGCGGCGAACACCAGCCAGACCCACCACAATTTCCACGCTTCCATCAGCATCTCAGCGTCCTTTCAACAGCTTGAAGGCATCGGAGAACGCCTCAAGCGCGGCGGCGGGCAGGATGATCGTCTGCTTGCCTTGCCCGGCGGCAACGGCCTCCAACGCCTCGACCTGCCGCAGGGCCACCTGATATTGCGCGGCCTCGATGCCGTTTTCGCGGATTGCACCGGCGACGACACCGGTGGCATAGGCTTCGGCATCGGCCTGAATGCGGCGGGCTTTCGCTTCCTGTTCGGCAGCATAAAGCGCCGCATCGGCGGCCAGTTCGACGGACCGCTTCTTGCCCTCGGCCTCGGTCACCTGCGCGCGCCGCGCGCGTTCGGCGTTCAGTTGTTGCAGCATGGCGGCGCGCGTCGCGTCATCAAGGTTCACGTCAAGGATTTCGGCCCGCGTTACCTCGATGCCCCAGTCATCGACCATGGCGCGCACCGCCTCGCGGATCTTGTGGATCAGTTCGTTGCGGTTCGATTGCACCTGATCCAGTTCCATCTTGCCGATTTCCGACCGCACGATACCGGCAACGGTCGTGGCGATGGCGCCATCGACATCGCGGATGCGATAAACGGTCTTTTCCGGTTCGGTGATGCGGTAGAACACCGAGGTTTCAACCTTGACCAGCACGTTGTCGACGGTGATCGCGTCCTGTTCGGCGGTAGGCAGTTGCCGTTCCAGAATGGAAATCCGGTGCGCCACCACGTCCAGAAACGGCACGATGAAATTCAGCCCCGGCCCCAGCACCGAATGCAGCCGGCCAAAGCGTTCGATCACGAATTTCTCGGATTGCGGCACGATGCGCACCGCCTTGTAAAGCGTGACGATGATCAGGACGGCCAGCGCCAGAAAGCCTGCGTTCGACCCGATGAATTCGCCGATCAGTTCGTCCATGTTCGCCCCCAAGCCATGACTGTGCCCTTGCTTAGCGGTCTGCCGGCGTCAGGCCAAACAAATTTGCCTTCAAAATAAACAAACCCCCGGGCCTTGGGCCGCGGGGGTCGTCTTTGCGTCATCCGAAACGGAAAAGCCTGCCTTACAGCATGCCTTCGCGTTGCAGCTTCTTGCGCGCCAGCTTGCGGGCCCGACGGACCGCTTCAGCTTTTTCGCGGGCACGTTTGACCGAAGGTTTCTCGAAATGCTGCTTGAGCTTCATTTCGCGAAAGACACCTTCGCGCTGCAGTTTCTTCTTCAGAGCCCGAAGGGCCTGATCGACGTTGTTGTCGCGAACGCTTACCTGCATGTGGTTTTCACCACCTTTCTAGGTTGAGTTGCAATGAATTGCAGGATGCGTGCCAATAGCGCAGCATGTCCTATATGTCTAGATCAAAGCATGCCTGACGGAGGTTCCCATGCCCGATACCAACCCCAACACGACGCCAGACCTGAACCGCCTGCTGGATGCCGCGCTGTTGCACGTCCCGTTCGATGGCTGGACGGCGGACACATTCGCCGCCGCGGTCCGTGATTCGGGGCTGGATCCCACAGTGGCCCGTGCGATTTGTCCGCGCGGCGCGGTCGATCTGGCCATGGCGTTCCACCGGCGCGGCGATGCGGCCATGGTGGCCCGGATGCAGGCCGTCGATCTGGCCGCGATGCGCTATAGCGAACGGGTGGCCTTTGCCATCCGCGCCCGGCTGGAAGCGGTGACCGACAAGGAAGCGGTGCGGCGCGGGTCCACGCTGTTTGCCCTGCCGCAATATGCTGCGGATGGCGCGCGCCTGATCTGGGGCACGGCGGATGCGATCTGGACCGCACTGGGTGACACCTCGACCGACATCAACTGGTACACCAAACGCGCCACGCTGTCGGCGGTCTATGGCGCGACGGTCCTGTATTGGCTGGGCGACCAGTCCGAAGATCACGCCGCCACCCGCGCCTTCATCGACCGCCGCATCGCCGATGTGATGCAGATCGAAAAGGTGAAAGCGCAACTGCGCGAGAACAAGCTGTTTTCGGCGCTGATGACCGGGCCGAACATGATCCTGTCCAAGGTGCGCGCCCCCACGCCCCGCCCGGACATGCCGGGGTCGTATGCGTCAAAGACGGACGCCTAGGCCGTCATCCAAAGCGTTGCGGCGTGCAGCGCCGCGATGCCCAGATTGGCGATGACCACCGGATTGCGCGGGCCAACGGCGGGCAGGGTGGCGACTTTGTATATCACCTGCACCGCCAGCAGCGCCTGCGCCCAGGCCAGCACGTCGCGCCCCATCCATGCCCCCAGCAGCAACAGCGCCGAGGTCACAAGGATCGCACCATAAAAGCAGATCAGGATGCGCCGCGCCGGCGTATCCGGCCCATAGACGCGTTGCGCGGGGGTATCGTTGGCGATCAGAAACCCCACCACCGGCACCAGCACGGCGATATTTACCATCAACGACAGGTTCAGCAACGGTGTCTCCTGTTTCTTCCTGCGACTTGCGTTGATACGAAGGACCAAAGCCAAAGGATCACCCCGATGACCGAAACGATGCGTGCCGTTGAAATCTCTGCTCCCGGCGGGCCGGACGTCTTGCGGCTGGCGGAACGGCCGCGCCCGGTGGCGGGGCATGGTCAGGTGGTGATCCGGGTGGCCTATGCCGGGGTGAACCGGCCCGACGCATTGCAACGCGCGGGCGCCTA
>JBGSJU010000091.1:0-1955 GCA_041741655.1 Rhodobacterales bacterium | reverse complement strand
GCGGTCGCCGCCGCCGTGGACCTGCATCTGCTGACCCTGCCGCGCCGCGCCATTGCGGGGGCCAGCTGGCGCGATTATGGCGCCATTGTCACCGTGCCGGACCTGCACATGGCCGCAAGCCTTGCCAACCGCATCGCCGCCGAACATCTGGAACTGTGCGTCGCCGACCCCGCGGAACTGGCCGCCCAAATACCCCATGCCGGCGCGATCTTTCTGGGGGCGTGGACGCCCGAGGCGATCGGCGATTATGTCGGCGGGCCAAATCACGTCTTGCCCACGGCGCGGTCGGCGCGGTTTTCCTCGGGCCTCAACGTGCTGGATTTCATGAAACGCACCACGCTGGCCCGCATGACGCCCGATGCGCTGGCCGCCATCGGCCCCGCCGCCGAAACGCTGGCCCGCGCGGAAAGCCTGACCGCGCACGGGATGTCGGTACGGGCCCGGCTGGACAAGCTGAACCGGTGAACCGCGGTCATCTTGCCGCAGAGACACAGGTCAGACCCAAAGGCGGGAGGCAGCGCCCCCCCTCCACAACGTTGCCATGGGCCGATATTTGGTCTAGGCCACCGGGGCGTAACTGAAAAGTGATTGCCGTGATGCCACCCAGTGTTTCCCGCATCTGCCAGATCGTCCTCGACGACAGTGCCCTGCCGCCGCCCACGCCGGAAATCGAACAGGAACGCCGCGTGGCGATGTTCGATCTTGTCGAGGAAAACGTGTTCGACCTGCCGCCGCGTGACGGGCGGGCAGCGCCGCCCGGGCCGTACCGGCTGGCACTGGCGATCCGCGACAAGCGGCTGGTGTTCGACATCACCACCGAACGCGCCGAAAAGGCCGCCGAGTTTCACCTGTCGCTGTCGCCGTTCCGTCAGGTGGTCAAGGATTACTGGGCGATCTGCGAAAGCTATTACGACGCGGTCAAGAACCTGCCGCCCAGCCAGATCGAAACCATCGACATGGCGCGGCGCGGCATCCACAACGAAGGCGCGCGCGTGCTACAGGAACGGCTGGACGGCAAGGCGGTGATCGACACCGACACCGCGCGCCGGCTGTTCACGCTGATCTGCGTCCTGCATTTCGGGGCGTGATCGTGACCGAACCGCTGCCGCAGTCGGTGCTGTTCTGCTGCGATCACAACGCGGTCCGCTCGCCGATGGCCGAAGGCATCATGAAAAAATTCTATGGTCCCGAAACCTATGTGCAATCGGCCGGCGTGATGAACGACATGGAAATCGACGGGTTTTCCATCGCTGTGTGCGCCGAGATCGGCGTGGAACTGTCGCGCCACCGGTCCCGCAGTTTCGACGAGATGGGGCTTTACGGCGATGACCTGTCCAGTTTCGACCTGATCGTCGCGCTGTCGCCGCGGTCGGCCGAACAGGCGCGCGATCTGACGCGGGCCTTTTCGACCGAGGTGGTGTTCTGGCCCATCCCCGATCCGACCGGACAGGGCGAAGGCCGCGCTGCCCGGCTGGACGCCTACCGCGCGGTGCGCGACGCCATCATCGCACAGTTGACCGCGCGCTGGGGCGATCCGCACTAGAATAGCTGCAGGATCACGGGCGCCACGATGGCCGTCAGCACCGCGTTCAATCCCATGCCCAGCGACGCGAAGGCGCCCGCCGTTTCATGCACCTGAAACGCCCGCGCCGTGCCGATGCCATGCGCGGCCACCCCGATGGCAAACCCACGCGCGCGCCAGTCGGTGAACCCCAGCGCGTTCAGCAGGGGTGTGACCACGATGGCGCCGATCATGCCAGTCAACAGCACCAGAACGGCGGTCAGCGTCGGATCACCGCCCAACCCTTCGGCGATGCCGATGGCCACGGGGGCGGTTGCGGATTTCGGGGCCAGCGCGGCCAGAATATCGGGGCCCGCGCCCATGGCCTTTGCCACGCCAAGCGCGGTGATGATGGCGGTCAGCGATCCCGCCAGCAGCGCCGCCAGCACGGGCA
>JBGSJU010000090.1:0-6656 GCA_041741655.1 Rhodobacterales bacterium | reverse complement strand
CTGCGCGCCAAGGCCACGCGCTGCCGCTGGCCGCCGGAAATCTGGTGCGGCTTGCGGCGGGCGAATTTCGACAGCCGCGTCAGGCGCAGCATTTCCTCGACGCGGGCGTCGATCTGGTCTTTCGGCTGGCCCATGCGGCGCAGGCCGAAGGCGATGTTTTCATAGACCGACAGATGCGGGAACAGGGCATAGGACTGGAACATCATGTTCACCTGCCGCTCGTTCGGCGGCACGCCCTTCATGTCCTGCCCGCCGATCAGGATCTGTCCCTCGGTCGGCTGTTCGAACCCGGCCAGCATCCGCATCATCGTGGTCTTGCCACAGCCCGACGGGCCCAAGAGGGCAAAGAATTCGCGGGTAAAGATGTCAAGGCTCTGGTTGTCGATCGCCACGAAATCGCCAAAGCGTTTCGTCACGCCCTTGAACTGGATCAACGGTTTCTGGGTCGGATCGTTCCACGGTGCGAAAACGGGCACGGCCATCACATCTATCCCTGTCGTTTACAGCTTTCTGGTGCGGAGGTCTGGCGCCCCCTTTGTCCGATCTTTGGCCGAAAATGGCCCGCGCCGGGTTGGGCGCGGGCCGGACGGGCCTCAGGTGCCCGATTTCACCTTGGTCCACAAACGGGTCACAGTGCGCTGCACCTTCGCGTCATAGGGCGATTTGGTGTAAAGGTTGTTCAGCGCCGCCTCGGAAGGATAGATCGCCGGATCGCCGATCACGTCCTCGTTCAGGAACTCCTGCGACGCCTTGTTGCCGTTGGCGTAATAGACATAGTTCGACGCCGCCGCCATGTTCTGCGCATCCAGAATGAAATTCAGGAACTTGTGTGCGGCTTCGGGGTTTGGCGCGTCCACCGGGATCGCCATCATGTCGAACCACATCAGCGCGCCTTCCTTGGGCGCGTTATAGGCGATTTCCACGCCATTCGCGGCCTCGGCGGCACGATCGCGCGCCTGCAGGATATCGCCGGACCAGCCGAAGGCGACGCAGATGTCGCCGTTGGCCAAGGCGTTGATGTATTCGCTCGAGTTGAATTTCTGGATGTAGGGACGGATCGCCAGCAGCGCCGCTTCGGTCTTTTCGATGACGGCGGGATCGCCGCTGTCGGGGTCTTCGCCCAGATATTTCAGCGCGGCGGGCAGCACCTCGTCGGGCGCGTCCAGCATGTGGATGCCGCAGGCCGCCAGCTTTTCGGCATTGGCGGGATCAAAGATCAGCGACAGGCTGTCGATCGGTGCGTCCGCGCCAAGGATCTCGGTCACCTTGCCGACATTTACCCCGATACCCGTGGTGCCCCACATGTAGTTGATGGCATAGTCGTTGCCGGGGTCGTATTTGGCGGCACGCGTGGCGATCACGTCCCACACGTTGCCGTAATTGCTCAGTTTCGACTTGTCGATTTTCTGGAACGCGCCTGCCGCGATCTGGCGTTGCAGGAAGGTGCCGGTGGGCACCACGATGTCGTAGCCCGACCCGCCGGCCAGCAATTTGGTTTCCAGCACTTCGTTGCTGTCGAAAACGTCGTAGATCAGCTTGATGCCGGTTTCGGTCTCGAACTTGGCCAGCAACGCCTCGTCGATGTAGTCGGACCAGTTGTAGACCCGCACTTCCTCGGCCATGGCGGCCGTCGCAAGCGCAAGTGCGGCAACGGTGGTCAACAACGTCTTGGTCATCCGGGTGGTCTCCTTTGCGTTTTCCCTTGAGTGAGAATGGGGTGTAGTCCAGATATGATCAACTTTGCCCTTTCCGGGCAATGGGGTATTGTTTTCACGGGTTCCGGCCTCTGGCAAGGACAGGCTTGCGCGCCGGGGCCGCTGGACACGGAAAAGGGAGCGGATGGTCAGAAAACCGACAGCAGCCGCGGTTGCGGCGCCCTCCGATCCTGCGCCGGTGCCGGAACATGAGATGGTGTATCGTCGGCTGCGCGCCCAGATCCTGCATGGCGAAATGGCGCCGGGGCAGGCGGTGACGATTCAGGGGCTGGCCGCCGAACTAGGCGCGGGCATGACCCCGGTGCGCGAGGCGATCCGCCGCCTGATCGCCGAAAGCGCGCTGGTGTTTCAGGGCAACCGCCGCGTTTCGGTGCCGGTGCTGCGTCCCGACAATCTGGACGAGTTGATCCTGTTGCGGCGCGTGCTGGACACCGAACTGGCGCGGCGGGCGGCAGGGCGCGCAACGCCTAGCGACATCGACGCGCTGGAGGCGATCGACATCGCGTTGGATGCGGCCATCACGCGGGGCGATGTGCGGGGGTATCTTGCAGAAAACCATCGCTTTCACACCGCCATCTACGATCTGGCCGCCGCGCCGATCCTTGCCGGGCTGGCCGAGGGGCTATGGCTGCGGTTCGGGCCGTCCTTGCGGGTGGTCTGCGGCCGATTAGGCACCCAGAACCTGCCGGATCGGCACAAGGAAGCCATCGCCGCATGGCGTCGCTGCGACGCGGATGCGGTGGCCGCAGCGATGGAACGCGACGTGGTGCAGGGCATGGAGGTGATCCGCGCCGTGCTGGCCAAGGGGCGATTCGATTGACTTCCCAAAATTTGATCATATTCTGATACAGCCTCGGCGCGTGGTCGCGGCAGGAATTTCCAGCAGCAGCGAGGCGCCCCGATGGCCATCATTTCCAACCACATGCCCACGGCGGAATTGCAGGCGCTGGACGCCGCACATCACATGCACCCGTTTTCCACGCAGGACAAACTGGCGGCGCGCGGCGCGCGGGTGATCGCGCGGGCCGATGGTGTCTGGCTGACCGATACCGATGGCAACCGCATTCTGGATGGCATGGCGGGGCTGTGGTGCGTCAACATCGGCTATGGCCGCGACAGCATGGCCGACGTCGCGGCGCGGCAGATGCGCGAACTGCCCTATTACAACACCTTCTTCATGACGACGCATGTGCCAGTGATCGCCTTGTCGGCGAAACTGGCCGAACTGGCGCCCCCCGGCATGAACCACGTATTCTACGCCAACTCCGGGTCCGAGGCCAACGATACCAACATCCGAATGGTGCGGACCTACTGGGCGCAAAAGGGCAAGCCGGACAAGAAGATCATCATCAGCCGCAAGAACGCCTATCACGGGTCCACCGTGGGGGGCGCCAGCCTGTCGGGCATGACGCCGATGCACGAACAGGGCGGGCTGCCCATTCCCGGCATCCACCATATCGATCAGCCGAACTGGTGGGCCGAAGGCGGTGAGATGTCGCCAGAGGACTTCGGGCTGGAACGCGCGCGGCAGCTGGAACAAGCCATCCATGATCTGGGCGAAGATCACGTCGCCGCCTTTATCGCCGAACCGGTGCAGGGCGCGGGCGGCGTGATCGTACCGCCCGACAGCTACTGGCCGGAGATCCAGCGCATTTGTGACAAGTATGAGATCCTCTTGATCGCAGACGAGGTGATCACCGGGTTCGGGCGCACCGGCAACTGGTTCGGGTCCACCACCGTGGGCTGGCGGCCGCATATCATGACCATCGCCAAGGGGCTGACATCCGGCTACCAGCCGATGGGCGGGTCGATCGTGTGCGACGAGGTGGCCGCCGTGATCGGGGCCTGCGAGTTCAACCACGGCTACACCTATCATGGCCATCCGGTCGCCGCTGCCGTGGCGCTGGAAAACCTGCGCATCCTGCAAGAGGAAGGCATCGTTGACCGCGTGCGCAACGACATCGCGCCCTATCTGCAAGAAAAATGGGCCGCGATGGTCGATCACCCGATGGTGGGCGAGGCAAAGATGGTCGGCATGATGGGGTCGCTGGCGCTGACGCCGCACAAGGCCAGCCGCGCGAAATTCGCCGCCGAGGCTGGCACGGTCGGCTACATGTGCCGCGAGCGGTGCTTTGCCAACGGCTTGGTGATGCGCCATGTCGGCGACCGCATGATCATCAGCCCGCCGCTGGTGATAACCCGCGAAGAGGTGGATGTGTTGATCGCCCGCGCATGGAAAAGCCTTGACCAGGGGATGGCTGCGGTGAAATCCGAAGGGCTGTGGCACCCGGCCAATTGACCTTTCCTTAGGCAGATGACGACGGATTTGGCAGAAATCCATCGCCTGCCTGTTGCGAACAAGGCCGCAACGCGGTTTAGTGGCACCCTGTAAGGCGGCAAAGACCGCACGCACCGATAGGGAAACTGGATTTGGCGGCAGCAAGCAACGCGGATGCGTTCGTGGTTTTCGACCGCGTGCAGAAAAGCTACGACGGCGAAACGCTGGTCGTCAAAGACCTGAACCTGTCGCTGCCGCGCGGCGAATTCCTGACCATGCTTGGCCCGTCCGGGTCGGGCAAGACCACGTGCCTGATGATGCTGGCGGGGTTCGAAACTGCCACGAATGGCGAGATTTTGCTGGACGGGCGTCCGATCAACACCGTCCCGCCGCATAAACGCGGCATCGGCATGGTGTTCCAGAATTACGCGCTGTTTCCGCACATGACGGTGGCGGAAAACCTGTCCTTCCCGCTGGAAGTGCGGGGCCTCGGCAAAGCGGCGCGCGAGGAAAAGATCGCCCGCGCGCTGGACATGGTGAAGATGGGCGCCTTTGCCAACCGCCGCCCCGCGCAACTGTCGGGCGGCCAGCAGCAGCGTATCGCACTGGCCCGCGCATTGGTGTTTCAACCCGAACTGGTGCTGATGGACGAACCGTTGGGCGCGCTGGACAAGCAGTTGCGCGAACACATGCAGTTCGAAATCACCCGGCTGGCGCATGATCTGGGCATCACCACGGTCTATGTGACGCATGACCAGACCGAGGCGCTGACGATGTCGGACCGGGTCGCGGTGTTCAACGATGGCGTGATCCAGCAACTGGCCCCGCCCGCCGAGCTGTATGAAAAGCCGCAGAACAGTTTCGTGGCGCAGTTCATCGGTGAAAACAACACGCTGGAAGGCGTGGTGGCCGAGATGGGCGCTAGCACCTGCGTGGTGCGGCTGGATGGTGGCGCGCTGATTGATGCGGTGCCCGTGAACGTGACCCGCGTGGGGGAACGCACCCGCGTGTCGATCCGGCCCGAACGGGTGGAAATGAACAAATCCCGCCTGCAACCCGGCGCCCATACGCTGAAGGCCGTGGTGCGCGAGTTTATCTACATGGGCGATATTTTCCGCACCCGGCTGTCGGTCGCGGGCAATGATGACTTTGTCATCAAGACCCGCAATGCGCCCGATGCGCTGCGTCTGGAACCAGGGGCTGCGATCGAGATCGGCTGGCTGCCGCAGGATTGCCGGGCGCTGGACGCCTGACGGAATTGCCCTGCGACGCGGGGCAGGAACAGGGGGCGGGTTCAAACCCGTGACGACGCCCTCGAAGACTGGAAACGGGTGTTTGGGAGTTATGACATGAAACTGAAAACTGCCCTTCTGGCGACCGCGCTGACCAGCGCCGCCTTTGCCGCTCAGGCCCAAAGCCTGACCGTGATGTCCTGGGGTGGCGCCTATGAAACCAGCCAGGTCGAGGCGTATAACAAGCCCTTCGCCGCCGCCAAGGGTCTGACCGTCAACATGGTGGCCGCCGACAACCCCGCCACGCCGATCAAGGCGATGGTCGAGGCGAACAACGTCACCGTTGACGTGGCCGACGTGGAATATGCCGACGCGATCCGCCTGTGCGACGAAGGCCTGCTGGAAACCATCGACGCCAGCAAGCTGCCCGCCGCCCCCGACGGCACGCCTGCCGCCGAGGATTTCCTGCCCGGCGCTGTGACGGATTGCGCGGTGGCCAGCATCGTGTTCTCGACCGTTTATGCCTATGACAAGACCAAGTTCCCCGAAGGCCCCAAGACCATGGCGGACTTCTTTGATCTGGCGAAATTCCCCGGCAAGCGCGCGATGCGCAAGGGCGCCAAGGCGAACCTTGAAATGGCGCTGATGGCGGATGGCGTGCCGGCGGCCGAGGTCTATGCGACGCTTGAAACCGATGCCGGCGTGGATCGGGCGTTCAAGGTGCTGGACAAGATCAAGAAGGACACGATCTGGTGGGAAGCCGGCGCGCAGCCGCCGCAACTGCTGGCGGATGGCGAGGTGGCGATGACCACCGCCTATAACGGCCGGATCTTTGCCGCCGCGGTGGCGGAAGGCAAGCCGTTCGAAACCGTCTGGGATGGTCAGGTCTATGAATACGACCTGTTCGTGATCCCGAAGGGCGCCCCCAACAAGGATCTGGCGATGGAATACATCGCCTTTGCGACCGACACCCAGCGGCTGGCCGATCAGGCCAAGTGGATCGCCTATGGTCCGGCGCGCAAATCCTCGGGCGCGCTGGTCGGCATGTATAACGACGGCAAGACCGAAATGGCACCGTTCATGCCCACATCGGCGGCCAACCTGACCAACGCGCTGGCGTCGTCCTATGATTTCTGGGTCGATCGCGACAGCGAGCTGAATGAAAAGTTCAACGCCTGGCTGGTGGCGAACTGATGGCAACGGGGCGCGGCGGTTCGCTGCCGCGCCCCAACCTTGTGAGGGCCACATGGCAGAAATCCTGACCACAGCGGACGGTCGCCCGTTGAAGGCGGCCTTGTCATCGGCGCAGGCGCGCGCGAAACGCCGGGCGTTTCTGCTGGTCGCGCCGCTGTTGCTGTTTGTGCTGCTGACATTCGTGGCCCCCATCGGGCAGATGCTGGTGCGTTCCGCACATAACGATGGGTTTTCCGC
>JBGSJU010000089.1:0-1607 GCA_041741655.1 Rhodobacterales bacterium | reverse complement strand
GACCTGCGCCGCGCCATCCTGACCACCCGCGCCCCGGCGGACGTGCTGCGCCTGATCGCGGATATCCCGCAGGACGACCGGAGGGCGGCATGACCGATACGCTCTGGCTGTCACTGCCGGTGCCGGCATTGATCCTTGATGCCGATGACCGCATCAGCGAGGCAAACCCGGCGGCGGAACTGTTCCTGAACGCCTCGTCCCGCATGCTGGAAGGTCAACCGGTCTGGGACCGCGTGATGGTTGACGCGCCGCTGGAAGAGGCGTTCGGGCGGTCGCGTTCCAGCCAAACCCCGTTGTTTGTCAATGATGTGGACGTCACTACGGGCGAACGCGCGCCCATCCGCTGCATGTTGCAGATTGCGCCGATGCAGGGGCAACCGGGCCGGATGCTGGTGTTGATTTCGCCGCGCGAACTGGCGGGCCGGGTGGTGCAGCGCGACGGGGTGAAATCCGCCGCACGGTCTGCCATCGGCATGGCGGAAATGCTGGCGCATGAGATCAAGAACCCGCTTGCGGGCATCACCGGGGCGGCGCAGTTGCTGTCGATGAGCCTGAGCGCCGATGACCGCGAATTGACCGACCTGATCGTCGAGGAAAGCCGCCGCATCGTCAAACTGCTGGAACAGGTCGAACAGTTTGGCAACCTGTCGCCGCCCGACCGGCGCGAGGTCAACGTGCATGATGTGCTGGACCGCGCGCGGCGGTCGGCGCTGCTGGGGTTCGGCGCGCATATGCGGATCGTGGAGAATTACGATCCCTCGCTGCCGATGGCCTGGGGGGACCCGGACCAATTGTTGCAGGTGGTGCTGAACCTGGTGAAGAACGCGTCGGAAGCCGCTGATCCCAAAGGCGGAACCATCACCTTGCGGTCCTATTACGACCACTCGTTTCGACTGCGCCGCGCGGATGGGGCCGGCACATCCCTGCCGTTGCAGATCGAGATCATCGACGATGGCCCCGGCATCCCGCCCGCCATCGCGGGCGAGATTTTCGAACCCTTCGTGTCGGGGCGTGAGAACGGCACCGGCCTTGGCCTCGCCCTGACGGCCAAGATCATTTCCGACCATGACGGCTGGATCGGCGTCAATTCGGTGCCCGGGCGCACCGTGTTCCGTATCTCGCTTCCGATGGCGCCGAAACCCCCCAAGCCCGACAAGAAACCCGACAGAAAGGCAGGTAGCTGATGGATGGCACGGTTCTGGTGGCCGATGATGATCGCACGATCCGCACGGTGCTGACGCAGGCGCTGACGCGGGCGGGGTGCAAGGTGCATGCCACGTCCTCGCTGACCACGCTAATGCGCTGGATCGCCGAGGGCAAAGGCGACGTGGTGATTTCCGATGTGATGATGCCGGATGGCAACGGATTGGAAATGCTACCGAAAATTCATCAGGACCGGCCCGGCCTGCCGGTGATCGTGATCTCGGCGCAGAACACCATCATGACCGCGATCCAGGCCAACGAGGCCGAGGCCTATGATTACCTGCCGAAACCCTTTGACCTGCCCGACCTGATGAAACGCACCGCGCGCGCGATGGAAAGCCGGCGCAACCGCGCGCCGTCGCGCCCGGTGACCGACGAGGTGGAACGCCCGGACGAATTGCCGC
>JBGSJU010000088.1:0-2114 GCA_041741655.1 Rhodobacterales bacterium | reverse complement strand
ACTGCAGAGCATGCAGGTGAGATTCGGGTGGCTGCGTCTGGTAGTGGTCTTGCCCAGTGTCATCTTTCTATTCAAGCCGGGGTTTCGGACAGCGTCAGAGCGCCCACGGTGACGGGCAGCATGTCGGCGCAGGGGCTGCGGGGGGTCAGGGTCACGTCAGACACGTCATTTGGCACGGGCGCGCCCTCCGTCCTTGTCGAAAAACACCGGGTCGCAGACCTCGCAGAGCGTCTCGATCTGGCGCAGGTGATCGACCATGCGGATCACCTCGCCGATCCGTTCCGGCCCGTGGCGCAGGAACGCCAGCCCGATGAAATGGCCAAGTGTCGGGGAAAACCCGACCGAGGTGACGTAGCCTGCGGAGTTTTCCCGCGTGGCAGCGGCGTCTTGCGCAAACAGATGCGCCCCCGCTGTCAGCATCTTGACCGCGCCAGCGGGTTTCAGGCCGACCAGACGCTCGCGCGCGGGGTCCATCAGGCCGGGGCGCTGGCTGGCAGCGCGGCCGATGCAGTCCTTTTTCATCGACACCATCCCCTGCATCCCGATGTCGAAGGCCGTGGTGCGGCCATGGATCTCGGCGTGGGTGATGAAGCCTTTTTCCAGCCGCAGCACATTCAGCGCCTCCAGCCCATAGCCGCCGCCGCCCATCGCCTCGGCACGTTCCACCAGCGTGGCAAACAGCGCGGCACCGTAGCGGGCCGGGATGGCGATTTCATAAGCCTCTTCGCCGGAGAACGAGATGCGGAACAGCCGCGCGGCGATACCCGCCAGCGTGACCGCCGCGCAGCCCATGAAAGGCAGGCCTGCGAAACCGGGGATCAGCGCGGTCAGCAATGCGCGGGCTTTGGGGCCGGCGACCGAGAATTGCGCCCATTGTTCAGTGACGGATGTGAAACTCACGTCCCATTCGGGCCGCAAGACCTGCGCGCAGAATTCCAGATGCCGCATCACCAGGCCCGCGGCGGCAGTGGTCGTCGTCATGACCCAGCGATCCGGTTCCAGCCGCGCGGTGGTGCCATCGTCCATCACATGACCATCTTCGCGCAGCATCAGGCCATAGCGGACCTTGCCGGGCGCAAGCGTGGAAAACGTGTTGGTATAGACGAGGTCCAGCAGCGCGCCCACGTCAGGCCCCTGCAATTCGATCTTGCCCAGCGTGGACACGTCACAGATGCCCACGGCGTTGCGCACGTGGCCCACCTCGCGGTCGCAGGATTGGCGCCAATGCGTCTCGTCCGGCTGCGGGAAATAGCTGGGCCGCCACCAAAGGCCCGCCGCCACCATCGGCGCGTTGCGGCGGATGCTGTCCAGATGCGAGGTGGTGAACCGTTCAGGAGCAAACCCCGCCCCCTGCCCGCCCGCGCCCATCGCGGCAATCGGCACCGGCACAAAGGGCGGGCGGAAGGTGGTGGTGCCGGTCTGCGGGATGCTGCGCCCGGTGGCATCCGCCAGCACGGCCAAGGCCGCCACGTTGGAATTCTTGCCCTGATCGGGGGCCATGCCTTGCGTGGTGTAGCGTTTCATGTGCTCGACGGAGCGGTAGCCTTCCTGCGCTGACAGTTGCACATCCTTGACCGTGACGTCGTTCTGGAAATCCAGCCAGGCGCGGCGCCACGAGGATTTCGCGCCGGGGACTGACCACAGGGGCGTCAACCGAAAAGGCGCATCCTCGGTTGCGGGCAGCAGATCGGGCGTGGCGGTCAGGCCGAGGTCGGACAGCGCGTCCAGCGCGGCCTGTTGGCCCTGTGCCAGCGCGGCATGGGTGGAAAACGCGCCCTGACAGGCCCCCGCCGTGGTCAGGCCGGGAATGGCGCCGGCGCGTGGGACAAAGGCTGCGATATCCGCATGCCAATCGGGCCGCCCGTTCATGTGGCAGGTCAGATGCACCATCGGGTTCCAGCCGCCGGACACCGCCAGCGTATCGACCTGCAACCGTTCGGTGCCCTTGAGGGTGCGGATCGTGATCGCCTCCAGCCCGGCGCGGCCCATGGTATCGGTCACCACAGACCCGGCGAACAGGCGGATCGGCAGATCGGTACGAGCGTCGGGCCGCGCGTCGATCAGCGCCGCGACATGGACGCCCGCCGCCAGCAGGTCGGCCGCAGTGCGATGCG
>JBGSJU010000087.1:0-2487 GCA_041741655.1 Rhodobacterales bacterium | reverse complement strand
CAGGACCATGGTCCCGGCCAACCCCGCCAGAAAGCGCCGCGTTCGCATCTGCACCCACCCCCGAATGGCCGCGACGTCAGGCGCGGGGTACGGATGTGGCGGCCGTATCGCCCAGCCCGGTGGCCTTGGCACGGGCCGACGACAGCGTGTCGCGCAACTCGGCCTCCATCTTCTTCAGCTCGACCTCGGCGGCGGCGCGTTTCGCCTTGCCCTCATCCGCGATCTGCAGGGATTCCTGAATGGTGGCGATCAGATCGGCATTGGCCTGCTTCACCGCGTTGATGTCGAACACGCCGCGTTCCATTTCCTGCCGGATCATCTGGTTGCTTTCGCGCAGGTTCTTGGCATTCGCGGTCAGCAGATCGTTGGTCAGGTCATTGGCATCCTTGACCGCGCGTGCAGCCTCGGCGGACCGCTGGATCGTCACCGCCTGCGCCAGTTGGGTTTCCCACAGGGGCACGGTGTTCACCAGCGTCGAGTTGATTTTCGTCACCAGCGACTTGTCGTTTTCCTGCACCAGCCGGATCGACGGCAGCGATTGCATCGTCACTTGGCGGGTCAGTTTCAGGTCATGCACCCGGCGTTCCAGATCGTCGCGCGCCGCGCGCAGGTCGCGCAGTTCCTGCGCCTTCATCACCTGATTGGCTTCGGGCGCGGCCTGCACCGCGGCCTCCATCGCGGGGATGTCGGTGGCGTCCAGCGCCTTGATCTTGGCCTCGCCGGCGGCGATGTACAGCGCCAGTTCGTCGTAGAACGCCAGCGTCTTGTCATACAACATGTCCAGCGACTTGATGTCTTTCAGCAGCGTATGTTCGTGTTTCAGCAGGTTTTCGGTGATGCGGTCGATCTGGCCCTGCACCTCTTCGAACTTCGCGGTGAATTTCGCAAACGGCGCGGCGCGACCCATCAGCCGTTCCCAGAACGACCGCTTGCGCCGCACGTCCAGTTCCGACACCGAAAAGCCCCGGATCGTGGTCACGATATCGCGTAGCGAATCGCCCGCGGGCCCCACGTCCTTGTTGCGCACATCCGCCAGCATCGCCTGCGAGATCACCTGCAGTTCGGCCTGCGCCCTGCTGCCGAAGGACACGATGGATTGCGTGTCGCTCATGTTGATCTCGGCCATCCGCTTGCGGATCGCCTCGGATTGCGGCGCATCGGCCGCGTCCAGCGAGATGATGGCATTGGCGGGCGTGGGTTCGGGCAGCAGCACCGCGTTCACCTCGTTGACCATGGCAAGGGTCGCCTGGGCCTGTTTCTGGATGGTTCCGGACATGGGATTTCCTCTTTAAATTGGGTGTTCTGGCTTATTCGGAGGGGCGCACGCCTTCGCGGGCCAAGCGGTCGCGCAGCACCTCGATTTCCACGGTCAGGTCGCTGCGATCATCGGTCAACAAGCTTTGGGTGCGCGCGGCGAAATTCTGTTGCAGGTCGTCCAGCAGCGCCTCGTAATCCGCCTTGGCGGCCGGGTTGGGGCCACGCAGCGCCAGTTCGGAATATTTCACCGACGCGTCGCGCGCGCCCAGCAGGTAGACCGAAAGATACTTGCGCGCCGCCGTCAGGTCGCGCGGGTCGTTTTCCACGGTGCGAAACAGCACGCGCGCCGCGGACTGAAACGTATCCAGCCGGCGCATCAACGCGCGGTCGCCGGTGCGTGCGATGGCCTCGCGCATGATCTTCAGATGCTTTTCGCCTTCGTCCACGGCACGGGCGACACGGTCGTTCTGAAACGTGTCCACCCCCTCCATGCCCTTGTTCTTCAACGGGTCCGGGCCAAATGATGCGAAATGCAGGCCGGCCCCCAGCACGGCAAACACCACGGCCTCGACCAGACCGAACCCCGCGATGCCAGCTAGCGCCAGACCTGCCCCGGTCAGCACGGACCCGATGATCTTGCGCGGCAGGGCGGGGCGGCGCGCCACCTTGCGCGCCTCATAGGCTTCCTGCGCCAACAGGCCTTCGCGGGTCAGCCACGCGGCCAGCAACAAAAGGCCCAGTGCGGCCAGATATTGCGCCATCACAACGGGTGTGGACGTGAACGCCTGCCAGATCAGCGGCAGCGGCGCGATGAACAGCAGATTGACGCGGCCCCCCGCACGGGTGCGCCGCGCGCCCTGATACGGACCCGGTCCGCCGCCCTCGGGAGGGCGGGCATTGTCGGGGCTGAATTTTCCGCCAAACCGTTCGGCCATGTCATGCCCCGCCTGCTGCAAGCGCGACATACAGCATCAATGTGACAAGCAGAAAAAACGCCAGCTTCTGCAAGGTGGTGTCGGTCATGGGCAACCCTCCGCACCCGTTCGTCGCGAAAGTTAGGCCACCATGGCGCGCGATGCTAGGGGGAAGTTCGCGATTGCGTGATCACCCGCGCGGTTTCGCCGGTCCTTTGCCCGGTCCCTTGCCGGGTGCTTTGCCGGGTGCGTTGGGTCCGCGCGGGCCTTTGGGTGCAGGTCCCCGCGCGCCGGGGCCCTTGGCCGTGGTCGCCGC
>JBGSJU010000086.1:0-9285 GCA_041741655.1 Rhodobacterales bacterium | reverse complement strand
CCCCGGCGCAATCGTCGGCGGCGCAGCGTTCAGCCGTTCAATGGCAAACCCGGCGGCGGCCTTGTAGCCCGCCATGAAGGCGGCGCGTTCGGCCGCCGGGATCACCGCATCGATATCGTCGAACATCCCGCCACAGCGGTCGTCCACAAGGTTCAGCAACCCGAAAGGCCCCGCGCCGCGATTGCGCAGCACCAGTTCCGACACCGGCTTGCACAGCCGCGCGTTGTAATCCGCCAGCGCATCGGGCGTCACGCCATGCGCCAGCAGGCAGGCGCCGATCATGCGCGCGTCGATGATCGCCTGACTGGCGCCGTTCGATCCGGTGGGATACATCACATGCGCCGCGTCGCCCATCAGCGCGACCGGGCCATCCACCCATGTCGGCACCGGGTCGCGGTCGATCATCGGGTATTCATAGACCGCCGGCGCCCCGGCGATCAGCGCGGGCACATCCAGCCAGTCGAACCGCCAGTCCGCGAAATGATGCGCGAAACGATCCAGCCCCACCCTGCGGTTCCAGTCGCCATCCCACCCGCCTGTGTTGTCCATCGTCTGTTCCGCGATCCAGTTGATATCGGCGAGCCCGTCCGGTCCGGGATGCGAGATCGGATAGAACACGATGCGGTGCAGATGGGTGCCCAGCCCCACGAAACTGGACCCGCTGCGGATCGGTTTCGCCCGTGTCACGCCTCGCCACAGGATCGCGCCGCCCCACTGGATCGGGGGTTGGTTTGGGTGCATCTGTGCGCGGAGGCGCGAATGCAGCCCATCGGCCGCGATCAGCAGCGTGCCCGCGATCTGTTCGGGGCCGTTCGCGGTTTCCACCTGCGCCACCACGCCATCGGCGCTGCGCACATAGCCCGTCACCCGCGTTCCGGTGCGCACCGCGTCTGGCCCCAACCGGGCCAGCACCGTGCGATACAGCAACATCTGTAGCTCGCCACGATGCACGGCGTATTGCGGCCAGTGATAGCCAGCGGCCAGCCCGCGCGGTTCGGCGTGAATGTCCTGCCCGTTGCGCCCGACCAACGCCCATTCCCGCGCCGGCAGGCCGACGCGGTCCAAGGCGTCGGCGCCAATCCCCAGATCGAACAACTCGCGCACCGCATTGGGTTGCAGGTTGATGCCCACCCCCAGCGGTTTCAATTCCGTGACAGATTCCAGCACGGTGCAGGCCACGCCGATCTGGTGCAGCGTCAGCGCCAACGCCATGCCGCCGATCCCGCCGCCCGCGATCAGGATATGTGGTGTTGTCATGCGGATCCCCTTTGACGCGGGGTTCTACCAGCCGAAACGCAAAGGTCAAACCGGCGGTTACGCCAATATTCAGGCCAGCATGCCGCCGTCGCTGTCGTCGCCCGCCTCGTCCAGCAACCGGCTGAAATCGGGCACGGTGACGTGGCGCTTGCCTTCCAGTTCGATCACCCCGTCGCGTTTCAGGGCCGACATCTGGCGCGACACGGTTTCCAGCGTCAGGCCCAGATAATCCGCCATCGCCTCGCGGGTCAGCGGCAGGTCGAACACCAGCACGCCCTTGGGGGCGCGCAAGTTGATCGCGGCATCGCGCCGCGCGATGATGGTCAGCAGCGACGCGATCTTTTCCCGCGCGGTCTTGCGGCCCAGCACTAGCATCCATTCCCGCGCCGCATCCAACTCGTCCAGCGTCATTTCCAGCAGGCGGTGCGCGATATGCGGCGTGCGTTCCATCATCTGTTCGAACGGGCGCTTGCGGAAACAGCACATGATGATGTCGGTCGTCGCCACCACGTCGTAGGGCGAGGTGTCGCGCCCCGGGCGGCCGACGAAATCGGATGGCAACAGCAGGCCGACCATCTGTGTGCGCCCGTCTTCCATGGTCTGGGTCAGGGTGGCGATGCCGGACACCACCGAGGCCACGAATTCCATCCGGTCGCCTGACCACAGCACATGGCTGCCGGCGTCGTAGTGGCGGTAATACTTGATTTCTTCCAGCCGGGTCAGTTCATCAGGTTCGCACCGGGCACAGACCGCGCTATGACGGATCGGACAATCGCCACATTCCTGAGAGATGTTCTGGGCTATCTGGTTCATTGCGATGGTCCCGTTCGCATTTGATCTGGGTCAAAGTCTGACACTCAAACTGTAAGCTAGCATGCAACAATGGATACAAAAGCACAACTTGCCCGTTTGGGACTGTTTGACGCGAAAGTGCCTCGTTACACGAGTTACCCGACGTCACCACATTTCTCGGATGCCATCGGATCGCCCACATTCGTGGATTGGGTCCGCGCAATCCCGGAAAACGGCGAGGTATCGCTGTATGTGCACGTGCCGTTCTGCCGCAGGCTCTGCTGGTTCTGCGCCTGCCGCACCCAAGGCACCCAAAGCGATTCGCCCGTCATCGCCTATCTGGAAGTGCTGAAAGCCGAATTGCGCATGCTGGGCGAGATACTGCCCTCTGGCGTGCGGCTGTCGCGGTTGCACTGGGGCGGTGGCACGCCGACATTGCTGGGCCCGGGACTGATCACCGATCTGGCCGCCGCCATCCGGGATGCCGCGCCGTTTTCGCCGAACTACGAGTTTTCGGTCGAGATCGACCCCTGCGAGGTGGACGATGCCCGCCTTGATGCGCTGGCCGCGGCGGGGATGAACCGCGCCTCCATCGGGGTGCAGGATTTCGATCCCGATATCCAGACCATGATCGGACGGCCGCAAAGTTTCGACGATACCCGCCGCGCCGTCGAAGGCATCCGGGCGCGTGGCGTGCACAGCCTGAACGCCGATATCCTGTTCGGCCTGCCGACGCAGGACCGCGCCAAGATCACCGATACGGTGCAGAAACTGCTGTCATTCTCGCCGGACCGGGTGGCGCTGTATGGCTATGCCCACGTGCCGTGGATGGCCAAGCGCCAGCAGATGATCCCGTCCGACACGCTGCCCACGCCGCAGGAACGGCTGGACCTGTTCGAAGTGGCGCGGCGTCTGTTCGTCTGGGACGGCTATGCCGAGATCGGCATCGACCATTTCGCCCGCCCGTCGGACGGACTGGCGGTTGCGCAGAAAGCCGGGTTGCTGCGGCGCAATTTCCAGGGCTACACCGATGATCCGGCGGCGGCCCTGATCGGGGTGGGCGCATCGTCGATCTCGCGCTTTCCGCAAGGCTATACCCAGAACCACGCCGCCACCGGGGCGCATACCGGCGCTATAAGGGCCGGGCGGTTTTCCACCCATCGCGGCCACGCCTTTACCCCCGAAGACCTGCTGCGCGGCCGGATCATCGAGGCGTTGATGTGCGACTTCACCGTCAGCCGGGCCGAGATCCTCGATACCCATGCCGTGACAGAAGAACGGCTGGATGGGTTGTTCCGGTCGGCCTGCGAAAGGTTCCCCGGCATGCTGCGTTGCACCGGCGAAGGCCTGTTCATCCCGCAAGAGGCGCGGCCGCTGACCCGGATCATCGCCCGGCATTTCGATGCCTATGACCTGTCGAAGGCTGGCCATTCCTCTGCGATCTGAGGGGCTTAGCGCACCGGATCGAACAGGGCGCCCTTCAGGGTGCAGTCGCGCGCAACGTCACGGCCACAGGGCACCGGATCCAGCGTTCTGGACAGGCAGACCCGCAATTCCTGAATATAGCCGTCGTCGCAGGTGACGGTCAGCATGGCGGGTGTCATGCCCGGATTGGCTTCCAGAAACGCCTGTTCGATCAACGACGCGGGCAGTTTCACCGGTTTTTCCAGCTTGTGGAACGCTTTTGGGATGCGGATGGCCGCATAGGCCCGGCGCGACAGATCGTAATAGGCCGCGGCAGACAGCCCTGAACAGACGCCGTGCTTTTTCCATTGATACCACGCCAGTCCCGATGTGCCCATGATGTCAGTCATGTCGTCGGTCATCCGCCGCGTCGGCTGCGGTTCGATCGTCGGGCAGAAGGCGGGCCAGCCCTGATGATATTGCGGCCACAGCCCATGCAGCGTCCAGCCAAAATCCTCGCGCGGGTGGCATTGTGGCGACGACCGCGCATCGCCTTCCAAGGCGCACCAGTTGGGCGACCATGACAGCGCCATCACGTAATAATCGAACACGCCCGACTTCTGGCGCGCCTTTTCGCCGTCGGCCTGCGCCATGTCGACGCTCAAAGTGGCCAGAAGCAGGGCCGGGACCAGCATTTTCACCCTTCGCATTCACTCTTTCCTTCAAAACCCCCGCGCAGTATAAGGCCTGCGATTTCCCCCACAATGGAAACCGCCCCGCCGGGGCAGCGCCTTACCGGGCAATGGGGAAGCTTTGACTGGAGACGTTGCGATGAACAAACCGATCATGGCCCGCGCCACGGCCGTCTGGCTGGTGGACAACACCACGCTGACCTTCAAGCAGATCGCTGATTTCACCGGCATGCATGAACTGGAAGTACAGGGGATCGCGGATGGCGACGTGGCCGCCGGCGTCAAGGGGTTCGATCCTGTCGCCAACAGCCAGCTTGACGCCGCCGAGATCGAAAAGGGTGAAAACGACCCGATCTACAAGCTGAAGCTGAAATTCAACCCTGCTGCGGTAGGCGAGGAAAAGCGGCGCGGCCCGCGTTACACCCCGCTGTCGAAACGGCAGGATCGCCCGGCAGCCATCCTGTGGCTGGTGAAATTCCACCCGGAACTGACCGATGGCGTGATCGGCAAGCTGGTGGGCACTACCAAACCGACGATCCAGACCATCCGCGACCGCACCTATTGGAACATGCAGAACCTTGTGCCGACCGATCCGGTTGCGCTGGGGTTCTGTCGCCAGTCCGAACTGGATGCCGCCGTACAGAAAGCTGCCGCGAAAAAGGCCGCCGAAGGTGCGCCGATGTCCGATGACGAACGCCGCAAGCTGTTGTCCACCGAACAGAGCCTGACCGCCGAGGCGACCCAGCCCCGTGTGTCCAAGGCGATCGAGGCGCTGGAAACCTTCAGCCTGACGGATGAGGAAGACGATCCCAACGACGCGCGATATCAGAACGCCGACAGCTTCTTCAACCTGCCCGGCGATGATGACAAAGACGACCAGCCTTGATCCGGCCAGAGGGAACGGAATGGCCCGGGAGTAGTCCCGGGCCATTTATCATGGTGCCATGACCTCCGTGCAAAGCTCGACCAGCACGCCTTGCGGTGTGGAAACATAGGCCGTGGTCTGGCCCCAAGGTTCCTTTCGCACCGCCTGAACCAGATGCGCCCCGGCGCCGACTGCGCGGTCCAGCGCGCCCGCCACATCATCCGTTTCCAGCGCGATTTCATAGCTGGGAACCGATGCGTCGTGCAAGCGGGGCGATTTGCCCAGTTGTGCCATCAGGGCGAGCGATGAAAACGCAAGTTTTGTCGAGCCGGTGGCCATTTCGCCATAATCGCCCGACTCATGAACAAACCCGCGCGTCAGGCCAAAAGCTGACTCGAAGAAGGCGACGGTTGCCGGCACGTCCTCTACATAAAGAATGGTGTATCGAAACTGCATCGTGGCCTCTTGCGGGGTTGGCTGCGGCCAAGGTGACGCAGGACGGGGCAACTGTCACGCGCGATCGACGGGCTGGGAATGCGGATTGCGTGGATCGGGGCAGGCTTCATGGGGGCATCAAGCGGCAGGTGGTTTGCATCTCGGGCAAACCCCGGTTGTTGCAAGAGAAACGCAGCTTTTGCCGCTAAGGAAAAATATTGTCTGTCTTGGAAAATTCACTTGATCGCAATCAGTATCGGTCATACGTCACGCTCACAAGACGCCAACGCACGCGCCTCTGGCCGGTGGGCCTCAATCCACCCGTGTTTACGTAGCGACGGTAACGTCTCCGTTGGAACTGGTCGGGCTTTGCCCGGGTCGTATGGAGATGACCATGAACGCTTACGTAAACCCGCTTGCGGGCGGCGCATCTGTCTGCACACTTTCGCGCCGCAACAAATCCTCCCGGATCGAGGCGTTCATTCGCTCGACCCAGTTTGATCGCCCGACGCTGGTGCTGGACACCGATATCGTCGCGGATCAATATCGCGCGCTGAAGGCCGGTCTGGGCCGCGCCGACATCCATTATGCCGTGAAGGCGAACCCGGAACGCGAAGTCATCGCCACCCTGATCGCGGAAGGCTCGCATTTTGACGCGGCCTCGCGCGGCGAGATCGAACTGTGCCTTGGTCTGGGCGCGCGTCCGGAAACCATTTCCTTTGGCAACACCGTGAAAAAACCCGCCGACATCGCGTTCGCGCATGCCGCCGGCATCACCCTGTTCGCCGCTGACAGCGAAATGGAACTGGACAAGATCGCCGCCCACGCCCCGGGCGCCGAGGTTTATATCCGCCTGCTGATGGGCACGACCGAAGCCGACTGGCCTCTGTCGCGCAAATTCGGCACGACCGAAGGCGAAGTGAACGCCCTGCTGGGCTATGCCCGCCATCTGGGCCTGCTGCCGGTTGGCCTGTCGTTCCATGTCGGGTCGCAGACCCGCAAGGCCACCATGTGGCTGGAAACGCTGGACCGCGTGTCGGCGGTGTGGACATCGGCGCAGGACGCGGGTTTCCCGCTGAGCCTGATCAACATCGGCGGCGGGTTCCCGGCCTTCTACGGCGAAGAAATCGACGCACCCGAGGCCTATGCCGCCGCCGTCATGGCGATGGTCGAACCGCGTTTCCCCGGTGCCACCCGCATCATGGCGGAACCGGGCCGTGGCATGGTGGCCGAGGCCGGCATGATCGCCGCCGAGGTGCTGCTGGTGTCGAAGAAATCCGCGGATGACCTGCATCGCTGGGTCTATCTGGATATCGGCAAATTCTCGGGCCTGGCCGAAACCATGGACGAGGCGATCCGGTACCAGTTCACCACCGACCGCGACCATGAAGACACCGGTCCCTGCATTCTGGCCGGCCCGTCCTGCGACAGCGCCGATGTGCTGTATGAAAAGCGCCCGGTGCAACTGCCCGTCGGCCTGTCCTGCGGCGACCGGATCATCATCCGCAACTGCGGTGCCTACACGACGACCTATTCGTCGGTCGCCTTCAACGGCTTCCCGCCGCTGGATGTCGTCGTCATCTGACGCGGGTCAATTTCAAGGTTTCGCGGGGCGGATGCGTGCATCCGCCCCGTTGCGTTTCAACGCAGCGCGTTGAACTGACGCGGATGCACCTGACCCAGCCATGTCTCGGTCAGCGGCAGGCCATCGCGGGATAGATATGCGCGCAGGTCGGCGGTATCCATGCCTTCGGGCGCGCGGATGTCAAAGATCAGCCGCCAGCGGTCCGTGCCCACCACCGGCAGGGCATAGGGGTTTACCACCTCGACGCCCGCAGGCACGGTGATATCGGGGGTCACGCCATCGCCCTGACCCAGCCCCTTGATCGCGGGGCCCTCAAAGTCGATCACCACCTTGATCTGGTCTGCCGGGCGCGGCTGGCCGGGCACGCCGCCTTGGGCGATCCGTGTCGCCACGGTATGCGCGAGGTTCATGTTGGCCTGCACGGGTGCGACATTCGTCCAATACATGCGATAGCCGAACGCCAGTTCCGCCCCCGCCACCGGCGGCGCCGCCGGGTTCCAGAAGGCGACGATATTGTCATAAATCTCGTCATCTGTCGGAATTTCCACCAATTGCACCGCGCCCGGCCCCCAGCCATGGGTGGGTTCGATCCAGACGGCAGGACGGCGGTCGTAGAACACGCCATCATCTTCGTAATTGCTGAAATCGCGGTCGCGCTGCACCAGACCGAAGCCGCGCGGGTTCACGTCGGCGTAGCTGGACGTGACCACGCGGTCGGGGTTGTTCAACGGGCGCCAGATATGTTCGCCCGCGCCGGTCCAGATCATCAGCCCGTCGGTGTCATGCACCTCGGGCCGCCAGTCCAGCGCCTGCGCACGGTTGGTTTCCGAATACCAGAACATCGAGGTCAGCGGTGCAACGCCCAGCCGGTCCGCGCCGGCGCGGAAATACAGCCGGCTGTCGATGTCCATCACCTGGCCCTGGCCTTCGACGTTGGACATCACCATGCGGTAGGCGCCAGTCACCCGTTCGCTGTCCATCAAGGCATGGATCACCACCCGGCCATCCGGCGCCTCGCCGATGTAGAATTCGGTGAAACGCGGAAATTCCTCGGGTGTGGGCATGCCGGTATCGATGGCCAGCGCGCGGGCGGACTGGCCATATTGGCGCAGTGCGCCATCGGTGCGGAAATAGGCCGCACCCAGAAAGCTGATCCAGTCGGTTTTCAGATCGGGCCGCATCAGGCGGAACCCGGCAAAGCCGGTGCCGCGTGTCAGGCCGCGTGCCAGGCTGGTTGCGGGAATGTCGAAATAATCCGCGTCATAGATCACCTCGCGCGCTGATGTCATGTCGGTGACGAACATGCGCACCGGCTGGCGGAAATAGGTGCCAAGGTGGAAGAACTGGATCGGCGTCGCGCCAACCGTCACGGTTGCCTCGGGGCGGAACCGGATGCGCCAATGCGCGTCATAGTCAATCTTTTCCAGCACCTCGGGCTGTTCGACCGGGGTCGGCACGTGCGGGGTGCGGGCCAAGGCGGCCGCACGGGCGGCCAGCACGTCAAAGCTG
Source organism: Rhodobacterales bacterium (assembly GCA_041741655.1). Lineage (GTDB taxonomy): Bacteria > Pseudomonadota > Alphaproteobacteria > Rhodobacterales > Rhodobacteraceae > UBA9554. Next base: position 746 of record JBGSJU010000086.1, on the reverse strand, counting down.
AAGGGTTGCGGATCTGTCAGGCCGGGCAGGGGGCCGGGCAGCGGAGTGGTCTGCGCGGTGGCCGGCAGGACACCGGAAAGGGCGATCAACGTGGTCAGCAGGGCCGCGAACAGCCGGGACAGGATGGGGGACACGGGAACCTCGGATGGGGATGCGATCCCCGGTGCTGTGGCGTGGCGGCGCGCGAAAATCAAGCAGTGTTGTAGGGATTACAGGTCCTTGCGCCCGGTCAGCGCGGCAAGGATCGTGCCTTCGTCCAGAAAATCCAGCTCGCCCCCCACCGGCACGCCTTGACCCAGCGACGTCAGCCTGACCTGCCCGTTCCCAAGGTTTCGCATCTGGCCGGCGATGTAATGCGCGGTGGTCTGGCCGTCGATGGTGGCGGGCAGGGCAAGGATTACCTCGGTCACGCCCTCATCCGCCACGCGGGTCAGAAGGCGCGGGATGCGCAACTGGTCCGGCCCGACCTGATCCAGCGCCGACAGCGTGCCGCCCAGCACGTGATAACGCCCCTTGAAGGCGCGGGCGCGTTCCATGGCCCACAGGTCGGCCACATCCTCGACGACACAGATCTGGCCGTTCTGGCGCCGGTCATCGGCGCAGATGTCGCAGGTATCCGCCGTGCCGATATTGCCGCAGGTCAGACATTCGCGCGCGGTTTCCGACACGCGGGCCATCTGGCGCGCCAGCGGTTCCAGCAGCAGCGCGCGCTTGCGGATCAGGTGCAGCACCGCACGCCGCGCCGA
>JBGSJU010000085.1:0-5584 GCA_041741655.1 Rhodobacterales bacterium | reverse complement strand
GCAACCAGTGCAACCTCGTGGATCTCATGCGTGACGGTGTTGCGGGTGATGACCAGCCAGCTTGCGCAGCCGCTTTCGTGATACCACAGGTCCCTGGTGATCCCCGCCGGGTTGTCGCGGAGATGGATGTAATCGTCCCAGACCTCGGGCGCCGCATCGGCGGCGGGTCGGGGCAAGGCGGCGCCGCCAAAGTAGAATTCGCGCCGGTCACGGTCGCCGCAAAGGGGGCAAGGGATGCGCATGTCGTGTCCTTAGTGCAGGTTGTGCTGGCTGCCGGTGCCTTCTTCGTCCATCAGCCCGCGCCCGGTGGCGAAACGGTCAAGACGGAACCCGCTGGCCACGGGATGCGGCCGGCCGGTGGCCATCAGATGCGCAAGGCACCAGCCAGAGGCGGGCACGGCCTTGAACCCGCCATAGTTCCAGCCGCAGTTCAGGAACAGGCCCTCCACCGGCGATTTGTCGATGATCGGCGACCCGTCCGGCGACATGTCCATGATCCCGCCCCATGACCGCAGGACGCGGGCGCGCCCGATCATCGGCATCAGGGTCATCCCCGCCTCCATCACATGTTCGACCATCGGAAGATTGCCGCGTGACGCATAGCTGGGGTAAAAATCGATATCGCCGCCGAACACCAGCCCGCCCTTGTCGGATTGGCTGATGTAGAAATGCCCCATGCCAAAGCTGATGACATGGTTGATGACGGGTTTCAGCCCTTCGGTGACAAAGGCTTGCAGCACGTGGGATTCGATGGGCAGGCGCAGTCCGGCCATCGCTGCGACCTGAGACGACCGCCCTGCCACCACGATCGCCACCTTCGCGGCCTTGATCGCGCCGCGCGTCGTCTGAACGCCGGTGACGCGGCCATCCGTGATGTCGATCCCCGTCACCTCGCAGTTCTGGATCAGATCAACACCGCGTTGGTCCGCGCCCCGCGCGTAACCCCAGGCCACGGCATCATGCCGCGCCGTGCCGCCGCGCGGATGCAGCAGCCCACCAAAGATCGGAAAGCGGGTGTTGTCGTAATCGAGGTAAGGCAGGATCGCCCGTACGCCGTCACGGTCCAACAGCACCGCGTCATCGCCCTGATTGATCATCGCATTGCCGCGCCGCACGAAGGCATCGCGCTGCCCGTCGGAATGGAACAGGTTGATCAGCCCGCGCTGGCTGTGCATCACGTTGTAGTTCAGGTCCGCCTCCAACCCCTCCCACAGCTTCAGGGAATGGCTGTAGAATTCCGAATTCCCGGGCAGAAAATAGTTCGCCCGCACGATGGTGGTGTTACGCCCGATGTTGCCGCTGCCCAGATGGCCCTTTTCCAGCACCGCGATGTTGGTCAGGCCGTGGTTCTTGGCCAGGTAATAGGCGGTCGCCAAGCCATGCCCGCCGCCGCCGATCACGATGGCCTCATAGGCGGGTTTCGGCGCCGGATCGCGCCAGTGCGGGCGCCAGCCCCGGTTGCCGGTCACGCCTTCCCTCAGGATGCGCAGGGCGGAAAATGACATCTGCGGTCTCCTGACGGCCAGCGAGTCGGATTGCACCGTTATAATCGTGGTCTGGCGCGATGAAAGACGCGCAGTGCGCGACATCTTGCGTCGTTTTCCGGCAGCCGCGCGGTGGCCTTGGCTGACGGGAACGGGTCTTGCGGCCTTGCGGATGCCACAGTTGCCGGGCCAACAACCGGGCTTTGGCCGTGCAGGATCAATACTGCATTAATACTTGTGTCAGACAGCACTCCGGCCGCGCGATCCGGCGCGACTTTCGGGCGAAAAAACGGCGGGATTGTTTCCAGCCGCCAAACGAAACCCGCAGATACACCGTATTGCGTCGACGATTGGCGCGAATTGGACAGAAATAAGCCATCGATTGCCAAACTTCAGCCACAGTCATCTGCAATGTTCGATCTGCAAGGTTCAAAAGCATGAACCATCCCCCGAATCGGGAACACGAATATGGTTGTGAAATTTCAGCATTCAATGATCGAAACCAAGTGCCGTCTGGATGTTCGTGGACAGCGCAAGATTGCGCAATTCGCCGCCGAAGAAGATGGCGTGATGGTCGTGTTTTCGATGTTCGTCATCCTGATGATCTTGATGGTGGGTGGTATCGGTGTGGATACCATGCGTTTCGAAATGGAACGCACCCGCTTGCAGAACACCCTTGACCGCGCCGTTCTGGCCGCAGCCGATCTGGACCAGACCCAGGCGCCGCAAGCCGTCGTGCAGGATTATTTCGCCAAGGCTGGCATCACCGACGTGGTGCCGACGGTGACACCGCTGTCCGGGATCGGTTACAAGACCGTTTCGGCATCGGCGACACGCCAGATGGACACGCAATTCATGCGCATGTCGGGGGTGGATACGATGACGATCCCCGGTGGCGCAACCGCCGAAGAACGGGTGCCGAATGTCGAGATTTCGCTGGTTCTCGACGTTTCGGGGTCGATGAAGGACAACAGTCGTCTCGTCAACATGCGGGCAGCCGCCAAGGAGTTCATCGATGCGACGATCAAGGCCGATACGATCAACCGCGTGTCGATCAACATCGTGCCCTATTCGGAACATGTGAACGCCGGCGCAAAGATCTTTGACGAGCTGAACGTCAATCAGGTGCACAACTATTCCCATTGCATCGAATTCGACGATGCAGATTTTGCCAACCCGGCGATCAGCAAGACAAAGCTGCATCAGCAGATGCAACATTTCCAGTGGAACACCTATTCGGTCGAGAGCGGGTCGACCCAGAATACCCGTCACGACACTGTCTGTCCGAAGAACAGCTATGAATCGATCACGGCGATGTCGCAGAATGCCAGTGCCCTGAAGGCGAATATCGACGCACTGAAACCGCGTGCCGGGACGGCGATCTATCTGGGCGTCAAATGGGGCGCGTATCTCCTCGACCCGTCTTTCCGCGACATCAACGTGGTCTTGAAGAATTCCGGACTGTCGGATCCCGTGTTTGCCAACCGGCCTGCCGATTATACCGACAGCAAGACGCTGAAAACGATCGTCGTGATGTCCGACGGTGAAAATTCGTCCTCGTCACGCATCGCTACGAACTATTACAACAGCACCAGCGAATACGCCCACTGGGACCAGTACAACTTCAACTATTACCTCGCAACCTACGTCAACTCTTCGCAGCGGTCGTCCTGGTATTGGCAGAAATACAACAAGGCCAAGGGCAACACGCTGATGCAGTCCGCCTGTACTGCCGCCAAGAACAAGGGCATGGTGATCTGGGCCATCGGGTTCGAAGTCACCACGGATGGCGATACCCAGCTGCGCAACTGTGCCTCTTCACCCTCACACTTCTTCGACGTGGACGGGATCGAGATCACCTCGGCCTTCCAATCCATCGCTCGTCAGATCAACCAGTTGAAGTTGACCCAATGACCCAGCGCATCCCCCTTTTGCGGCGGTTCCGTCGCGACGAGAATGGCAGTGCCACCATCGACTTCGCAATCATGTTCCCCCTGTTCATTCTGGCGCTGATGTCGTCGGTCGAATTGGGCTTCATCTCGATCAAGCACATGATGCTGGAACGGGCGCTGGACCTGACAGTGCGGGAAATCCGCCTTGGCACCGGCTCGGCGCCGCAGCATGACGAGATCAAGCAGGACATCTGTGATCGCGCCCCGATGCTGGAAGATTGCGAAAACAACCTGCGCCTTGAAATGGTGCGGCTGAACCTGCGTACCTGGACAGCGCCGCCCAACGACTTCGATTGCATCGAAAAGACCGACGTCGTCAAGCCGGTCAGGACTTTCGCGAACGGCAACGTGAACGAATTGATGCTGCTGCGCGCCTGTGTCCTGTTCGAACCGATCATCCCCGCTTCGGCGTTGGGCAAGGCTTTGGACAAGGACGGAGGGTTCGCGGCGATGATTGCCCAGTCCGCCTTTGTGCAGGAGCCAAAGTGATGACTTTCACGACCCCAGATAGCCGGTTTGCCCGTCACCTGCGCCGCTTCGTGCAGGATGAAAGTGCGGTGGTTGCGGTCGAAGCCATCGTGATGTTGCCCATGATGTTCTGGGGTTACGTCGCGATGTTCACGTTTTTTGACGCCTATCGCCAGACGTCGATCAACGTCAAGGCAGCCTACACGATTTCCGACAACATCTCGCGCGAGACGCTGGCGATCAACCCGGCCTACATGTCGGGATCGCATGCCTTGCTGGAATTGCTGACCCGGTCGGCCGGTCCGGCAAAGCTGCGGGTCACCGTCGCCCGCTATGATGACGTCGAGAAAAAGTACAAACGCGACTGGTCGAAGGCGCAGGGCGGTGCCACCGCTCTGACCTCCGCACAGGTCGAGGCCTTGAACACCAAATTGCCCGTGATGGTCCACAACGAACGTGTGATCATCGTGGAAACCTGGTCCACCTATGCGCCGCCCTTCCGCGTGGGTCTGGAACAGCAGGACCTTTACAACTTCGTGTTCACACGCCCCCGCTTTGCGCCTCAGCTGGTGTGGTCGGATACCTGAGGCGCGGCCAAAAGGTCCGCGAGCCGTTCAGCCATGTGGCGGGCCGCGAGACCGGCGGGAACACCGCCCACCCCCAACCGGCGGCCCCAGCGCCAGTAGAGCCCCGGGGCCCATCGCGTGGACTGTGCCTGGCGCAGCCGTAGCGTGAAACCGTTCGAGGGTTTGAAGGCGAAAGGCGCGGTAATCACCGAATCCACCTGCGTCAGCGGCACAAGGCAGACGCCGGACTGGTCGAACAGGCCGGCCGGGGTCAGCACCAAATGACCGGCCGTCGCCCACCACAGCGCACCTGACGCCAGAACGCCGCCGATACCCAACAGTCCCAGCACCAGACCCGACAGACCGCCCAGCCCCAGGGCGGCCACCAACAGTGCGGCCCCTGCGCCGGCAACCAGTCCCGCCGCCACGCCGCGCCGGGCCGGACCCGCGTCCAGCCGTGCCAGTTCTGTCATGTCGGGCTCCTGCATCACCGTCGCGGATGCACTTCATACCCTGGCGTTTCCGGTTCGTCATCCACCAGATCCAACGGAAAGCCGGGGGCCAGCACCTTCAGCCCCGTCGCCTCTTCCAGCCGTTCGATCACCCGGTCGGATTGCGCGCGCAGGCCATAGCGCGCCTGCGCATCGTTGAAGATGGCGATCATCAACGGGCTGATTTCCAAGGGCACGTTGTGGCGGTCGGCGATCTCTTGGAACAGGCCGATGTCCTTTTGCACCAGATCCATCGGGAAATGCACGTCGCGCGACCCCGACAGGATCAACTGGCTTTCGGTTTCATGGGTAAAGGAATTGCCCGACGAGATGCGGATCGCCTCGTAGGTCACGGCAAGGTCCATGCCCGCCGCCGCCATGGTGGTCAGCGCCTCGCACAGCGTCAAAAGGTTGGCGGTGGCCAGATAATTTGTCATCACCTTCAACGTGCTGGCGGTACCGACGGGCCCGGTGTGCAGCACGCGCTGGCCCATGATGGTCAGCAAGGGCAGCACATGGTCGAACGTGGCGCGGTCACAGCCGGCAAAGACGCTGATATTGCCGGTAGCCGCGCGATGTACGCCGCCGGAAACCGGACATTCGGCGGCCTGCCCGCCGCGCGC
>JBGSJU010000084.1:0-6131 GCA_041741655.1 Rhodobacterales bacterium | reverse complement strand
GCGCACGCGTCATCAGCTTGCGCGACAGGCCAAGCCGAAAGCCGCCGGTCAGCAGCTTGTTGAACACCAGCCGCTGGTCGGCGGGCAGAGCATCCCACAGCGTCAGGATGCGGTCGCGGCGGGTGGAATCATCAACGGTGGCCAAGGCCCGCACCTCGGCAATCGCGCCGGCCAGCGTGAGGTCATTATCGTGCGTGGGAGGCGGCAGCAGATGCGCGATGGTTTCAGCCAGATCGCCCACCACGGCATAGGATTCGGTGAACAGCCACGGCGGGATGCCCGCCCGTTCGGTCGCCCATTCGGTCAGCCGGGTGGTGGTGACAGCACGTTTCGGGCGCCGCCCCGAGAAGAGCGCCACGCACCACAGCCGATCTTCGTCAGGCGCGGCGCGCAGATAGGCGGCCAGATGATCGACCTTGGCATTGGTCGCGGTGGTGCCGTCCAGTGCGGCGAACAGCGCGGCAAAGGCCTTCATGCCGCCTCGCCTTCGTCGGCCGCCTCGCCCGCATATTCGGTGCGGATCGCGGTGGCGTTATGCCCGGCCTCCTTCAGGTAACGCGCGAAGGTATCGGTGTAACCATGCGTCAGATATATGGTTTCGGCGCCTGTCGCCGTGATGGCGGATATCAGCCCGGGCCAGTCGGCATGATCCGAAATCACGAAGCCCCGGTCCATGCCGCGCCGCCGTCGAAGCCCGCGCAATTGCATCCAGCCCGACGCAAAGGCCTCGGACCCGGGACCAAAGCGGCGCGCCCAAGGCGACCCCAACAGGCCGGGCGGGCACAGGATCAGCGCGCCGGCGGCCGATTTGCGGTCGATTTCCGGCGTGATGCGGGTCGTCTGCGGCAAGGGATAGCCTTGATCGCGCAGGATGTCGGTGGTGGTGGCAATCGCAGCATGGGTCAGGATCGGGCCCTGATCCGGGTCCAGCATCGCCAGCAATCGCTGCGCCTTGCCAAGGGAATAGCCACCCAGCATCGACACGCGCCCGGCGGCGGCATTTTCCGCCCACCACGCGGCGATGCTGGCGGCGGTTTCCGCCTGCGGTCGCCACCGGAACACCGGTAGGCCAAAGGTGCATTCGCTGATGCAGCTGTGGCAGGCAACCGGTTGAAACGGTTCGGATACCCCGTCATCTTCCAGCTTGTAGTCCCCCGACACCACCCAGACCTCGCCGGCCACGTCGATGCGGATTTGCGCCGATCCCGGCACATGACCGGCTGGGTGAAAGCTGACCGTGGCATCCCCGATCCGGCGCTTCTCGCCATAGGCGATGCCCTCGGCAGTGATGTCGCCCAACCGCATCCGCAGCACCGGCAGCGCCTGATGTGTGGCAAGATAGGCGCCCATTCCGGGCCGAGCGTGGTCGGAATGGCCATGCGTGACAAGCGCGCGGTCCACCGGCCGCCACGGATCAATATAGAAATCCCCGGCTTCGCAATAGAAACCCTTGTCGGAAAAACGCAGGACGGCATTTTGGGTCATGCCGGAACACTAGCGCATTGCCGCGCTGGAACAATCACGCGGTGAAATGCGCCGCCAATTGATCGGCAAGGTGGCCACGGGTCGCGGGCCCTTCCATCAACACCTCGTGTTCGGCATTGGGCACGATCACCATCTTGCCCTTGGGCCAGCGCGCGATGCGGTCGCGCACCCGCGCCACATCGATGATGCGCTCGTTGCCGCCCACAAACGTCAGGCAAGGCAGGTCGGGCGACGGCAGGGCGTGCAAATGGGTGGTTTCGCGCAACGCCTGCGACACCCATTGCAACGATGGCCCGGCCAGTTCCAAGTCCGGCACCGACGTGATCTGATGGCGCAGCATGTCCCACATCGCCTGATCCGTGGTCAACAGATTGTCCGCAAAAGGCGCGCTCAGCACGTAATTTCGCGCCGAGGTCGAGGGCGCAAAGCGGTTGCCGCGACCAAGGGCTGTCATCAGATGCGCAAAGGCGGTTGCGATCGGCCGGATCACCGGGCGCAACAGGATGCCCCACATCGGTCCTGTAAAGGCGCAAGCCGCAACCGGCGCGCCTTCCATCACCGAACGCAGCCCGATACCGCCACCCATGGAATGCCCGATCAGAAACCACGGCCCGGGCGCATTCACAGCCCGCGCGACGTCCAGCATCGCCTTGAAATCGTTCTGATAATCCGGAAACCGCTCGATATGGCCCACGCGCCTGTCGGGCAGAAGGCGATCCGCCAGACCCTGTCCACGCCAGTCGATCGCCAGACTGGCATAGCCGCGCGCCGCCATGTCGGCGGCAAATGTCCCGTATTTCTCGATGTATTCCGTGCGTCCCGGCAGGATCAGCACCGTGCCGCGGGGCGCCGCATGATCGGTCCAGACCGCGATGCGCACCCGCACCCCATCCGCGGTGCGCGCCCAGACAGCCCGACCACCGGCCGGTCCATGGGCCAGATCCGCGTGAAAGGGGGCGGTGGTCATGTCAGCTGAGGACCATGCCCAGCTTCATCGCCAGACCGATATCGCCATCCACCGTCAGCTTGCCAGCCATGAAGGCCGACGTGGCGTTCAGGTCGCCGGCGAGAATCGCCTGAAACGTGTCGGCGGTCGCCGTCAGCGTCACATCGGCTGCCTCGTCGCCGGTATGGGCGCCGGTGCTGTCGATCATCACGGCGCCTTCGCCATCGATGACGAACTTTGCAACGCCGTCAAAACCTTGGCCGCCCATTTTTTCATTCAGGGCCGCAACGGCACCGGTCAGAATATCGCTCATCTTGTGATCTCCGCATCACGTGATGCACGGGGGTCTGGAAATCGGTCCCGCGCAAGTTACAGTGGGGTTATGAACAGGTTTTGGCACAATCTCAAATCTATCGTCGCGGCAAGTGTGACGGGGCTGATGCTTTGCGGCGCTTGCGGCACCCCGGTGCAGGCAGAAACCGCAAAACTGCAACCGCTCTATGACACTCTGTCAACCGCCGGACCGGACGAAGCCGAACCGATTCTGCGCGAAATTGCACTGGAACGGCGGCGATCGGGGTCGGTGGCGATGGATTTGCTGCTGAAACGCGGGATTGACGCGCTGGAACGCGGCGAACCGGCGGCGGCCACGGAACACCTGACCGCACTGGTCGATCATGCGCCGGATTTCGCCGAAGCTTGGCATGCCCGCGCGAAAGCGTGGTTCGCGCTGGATGAACTGGGACTGGCGATTGCGGATCTGGAACAGGTGCTGCGGCTGGACCCGCGGCATTTCGAGGCGATGTTCGGCCTTGGCGCCATCCTTGAACAGATCGGTCGTCTGGACGACGCGCGCGAGGCCTATGCGCTTGCCCTGAAGGCGCACCCGCATTACGAGGACGCCCAAGAGGCAGTGACGCGGCTTGAGGCCATGACGCAGGGCCAGACCCTCTGATTTTTTCCCGAGGAGCGGGCCATGGCCGCGCCCACGCGCATTACCGCGGTCCTTGGGCCGACGAACACGGGCAAGACGACATATGCCATTGACCGCATGCTGGGCTATCGCACCGGCGTGATCGGTCTGCCTTTGCGCCTGTTGGCGCGCGAGGTCTATGACCGGATCGTGGCGGCGCGCGGCCCATCGGTGGTGGCGCTGGTGACGGGCGAAGAACGCATCGTGCCGGACCGCGTGCAATACTGGGTCTGCACCGTCGAGGCGATGCCCGACGGCATGGGCGCGGATTTCGTCGCGGTGGACGAGATCCAGCTGTGCGCCGATCCGGAGCGCGGGCATGTGTTCACCGACCGGCTCTTGCGGTCGCGCGGGCTGCTGGAAACGATGTTTCTGGGCGCCGAGACGATGAAGACGGCGATTGCGACGCTGGTGCCGCAAACGCAATTCGTGCGGCGGGACCGGATGTCGAACCTGAGCTATGCCGGCGAGAAAAAGATCAGCCGGATGCAGGTGCGCAGCGCAATCGTCGGATTTTCCGTCGAAAACGTCTATGCCATCGCCGAACTCTTGAAACGGCAACGCGGCGGGGCGGCGGTGGTGATGGGCGCGCTGTCGCCGCGCACCCGCAATGCGCAGGTTGCGATGTATCAGGCTGGCGAGGTCGATTTTCTGGTCGCCACCGATGCCATCGGCATGGGCCTGAATCTTGATATCGCGCATGTGGCGTTTTCGGCGCTGACCAAGTTCGACGGGCGGCGGATGCGGCCCCTGCAACCGAACGAGCTGGCGCAGATCGCAGGGCGGGCCGGGCGCGGGTTGGTCGATGGCACCTTTGGTGTGACGGGCGAGGCGGGGCCGCTGGACCCCGAGGTGGCCGACGCGATCATGGAAAACCAGTTTGCCCCGGTCCGCCGCCTGATCTGGCGCAATGCCGATCTGCGGTTCGGCACGGTGGATGCGCTGATCGCGTCGCTGGAACGGATGCCGGACCATCCGCTGCTGACGCGCGCGCGCGACAGCGACGATCTGACCGCGCTGAAAACCTTGGCCGAGGTGGCCGAGGTGCGCGCGCGTGCGTCCGACCCCGCCTCGGTGAAACTGTTGTGGGATGTCTGCCGCGTGCCGGATTTTCGCGGCATTTCGGCGGCGGAACACGCCAGCCTGCTGGAACAGATCTTTATCCACCTGCACCAGCGGGGCCAAGTGCCCAATGACTGGCTGGCACGCCAGATCGAACGCATCGACCGCACCGACGGCGACATCGACACGCTGTCACGTCGGCTGGCGTTTATCCGCACATGGACCTATGTGGCGCAACGGCGTGGCTGGGTCGATGACGAAAGCCATTGGCGCGACGAAACCCGCGCTGTAGAAGATCGCCTGTCGGATGCGTTGCACGCCCGATTGACGCAGCGTTTTGTGGATCGCCGCACCTCGGTGCTGTTGCGGCGGCTCAAACAGAAGGAGGCCCTCTTGGCCGAGGTAAACGACAAGGGCGAAGTGACGGTCGAGGGCGAATTCGTCGGTCGGCTGGAGGGGTTCCGGTTCCGGCAGGACAAGGATGCCACGGGGGCCGAGGCGAAGGCGATCGCGCAGGCATCGACCGCCGCGCTGGCACCGCATTTCCATCTGCGCGCCGACCGGTTCTACAACGCGCCGGATACCGAGATCGACTTCACCGAACAGGGTGGGCTGATGTGGGGCACCGCCGCCGTCGGCAAGCTTGTCGTAGGCGCCGATGCGTTGAAACCGCAGGTGCAGGCTTTTGTCGATGACGAGGCGGGGCCGGATGTGGCGCAAAAGGTGCAGCGCCGGTTGCAGCATTTCATCGACCGCAAGATTTCCGCGCTGTTCGAACCGCTGATGGCGCTGCAGCGCGACGAGACACTGACAGGGCTGGCGCGCGGGTTCGCGTTTCGGCTGGTGGAAAATTTCGGGGTCATCGAACGGTCCACCATCGCCGAAGAGGTCAAGGCGCTGGAACAGGACGCCCGCGCAGTGCTGCGCAAGCATGGCGTGCGGTTCGGGCAATATACCGTGTTCCTGCCTCTGGTGCTGAAACCCGCGCCGACGCGGTTGCGGCTGGTGCTGTGGTCGTTGGCCAAGGGTCTGGCCGAGTTCCCGGAGGCCGCACCGGCGGGATTGGTCACCGTGCCGGTGATCCCCGACATGCCCGAGGGCTATTTCACCATGGCGGGCTACCGCGTTGCAGGCCATCGCGCGATCCGGATTGACATGCTGGAACGGCTGGCAGATCAACTGCGCGCCGTCGATAGCCGCGCCGGGTTCGAGGCCAAGCCGGAAATGCTGTCGATCACCGGCATGACGCTGGAACAGTTCGCGCTGTTGATGGAAGGGCTGGGCTACCGCGCCGAAAAGGCCGAACGGCCCAAGGTCAAGCCCGTGGCCGAGGTTGCCGCACCAACGCCGGTGGCAGCCGAGGTCGAGGGCGCCGTTGAAGGCGCTGTTGCAGCCACGCCGGAGCCGGAGGTTCAGCCGACAGCGGAAATCTCTGTCGAAGCTGCGCGCCACGTGGATGTTGCCGTGGATAGGCTGGCGGAACCTGAAACCATGGTCGCGGCGGAGGCGCCCGCCGAAGCGGCTGCAGCGACCGCCGAGATGGAGGTGTTCTATACCTTTGCGTGGGGCCGCAAACCTGCGGCACCGCGCGGCGAACGGGGTCCGCGCCGTATGCACCGCCATCACGCACCCCTTTCGAATCCCGGATGTTACCCCCGGTCTGCA
>JBGSJU010000083.1:0-7005 GCA_041741655.1 Rhodobacterales bacterium | reverse complement strand
GCACCGCGGCCAGCGTGCAGGCGGCCCTGACCGCCATCGCTGCCACCGACCCCACGGCGCGCGTGCTGATCTGCGGATCACTGTATCTGGCGGGCAGCATCCTGCGCGAGAACGGCTGAGTGCGGCTGCCACACGCGGCCGTCGGGGGCATACGCCCGGACACAAGGCACAGGCATGACCAGATACAAGGCACAGCTTCGTCCGCCAAGGTCTTGAAACGAATCACTTCCGCGCGTCGGCCTTGTTTTAAACGCGCAAACCGACCTGTGTCGATTCGCTTTATGTTGACTGATTCGCAGTGATTCGCCTATATCTGGTGGCGTTCAACGCAGATCGGCCTGCCAGCCCACCAGATCTGCGTGCTACCTGGGGATCGACGTGATGACGCGAGTGCTTGCCCTCGCCCTGGCCGTGCCACTTGTGATGGCACATGCGGCCTCGGCCACCGACAAGGCGGTGCGGATCGCACCGGACCAGATGTCGCGCAGTTTTGTCATCGCCGGCAAGCCACACGAGATCCGCCGCAATCAGGACAGTTCCGCGACCCTGACCGGCGAATTCGCCAAGACCTCGCGCGCCTGTCCGCCGTTCTGCATCCACCCGATCAGCGCCGGTGAAGGCGTTGCGACGTATGGCGAAATTGAGGTGATGGATTTCCTTGAGACCCGCGTCGCCGCCGGGCGCGGCTTGCTGGTGGACAGCCGGGTGCCCGAATGGTTTGCCAAGGGCACGATCCCGGGCGCGGTCAACGTGCCCTTTGCAACCCTTGACCCGTCAAATCCCTATCGCGATGACATCCTTGCCGTGCTGGGTGCCCGCAAGATGCCTGCGGGCTGGGATTTTTCCGACGCGCTGGACCTTGTGCTTTTTTGCAACGGGCCTTGGTGTGACCAGTCGCCGCGCGCCATTCGCAACCTGCTGGACGCCGGCTATCCGGCGGAAAAGCTGCGCTATTATCGCGGCGGCATGCAGGACTGGCTGATCCTTGGCTTGACGGTGACACAGGAATGACCGGCTTTGAAACAAAACCCGCTGTTCGCAGGCCACGCCCGCGTCTGATCCGGTCGCTGCTGGCGACGGGTGGGTTTCTGGCCCTGACCGGTGTTCTGGTCGCGATGCAGCCGGGGCAGGATCCTGTGCCGCGGTTTGCGTCCGAGGTGACGCGCGCCGCCGTCAATCTGGAAACGTTCGCCGCAACCCCCGATGCGGTGGTTCTGGCCGCCGCCACGCCAACCGATGCCCCGGTGCTGCAATCCGCCCCGATGTCGCGCTCGGTGACGACCGCGCCGGCCTTTGCCACCGACAACAGCGATCTGCAGGCCATGACGGCCCTTGTGCTGGCCGATCTTGGGGTGACGACGGATGCCGACCCGGGCGCGGCGCAGGTGGATGAAACCACCGCAAGCATTCTGGCCAGTATCCGCGCCGTCACCGGGCAGGCCGACCCTGCCGGGCAACCGGCGGTGCGCGCCGATGGGTTGCGAACGCTGGTGGCGCAGGCGCTGCGCGAAGGCCAATCCGACAGCTACATCGACGCCTTGGTGAACGAGGCTGCCGGGCGTGGCGACATCACCGTGCCCAAGGCGCTGGTCACCAACGAAGGCCGCGTCGATACCGCGACGATCCTTGCATCCATCGTGGCGCAGGCCCGCATCGCCGCGGGCGAAACCGCGCGGCCGGTGATCGCGGGTGGCGATGGTGTCGAGGTGCGGATGGTGCAAAAGGCCGATGGCGTCATTGCGCAGGCCAGTTTCTACACCGTCACGAAGGGCGACAGCCTTGGGGCCATCGCACAACGGTTTTATGGCAACGCCGGTCGCTACAGTGCGATCTACGACGCCAACCGCGCAATTCTGGGATCCCCCGACCGCATCCGCGTCGGCCAGCGGCTGGTGATCCCGACAATCTGATCGTTTTCGGCAGGCAAGAAGTGAAAGAGGGGCCGAACCAACGGCCCCCTTTCTTCTTTGGGTGCCTTGTAAGTTTGGCGGACTGTGCCCTCACGCCCTTCTCGCGTAGCATCCGGACAATGTGACAAAGGGTGAATTGCGTGTGTGACGAAATGTCGCCTATCGCTATGCGTGTGGCATGGGGTGGCCCGTGCACTTTTACGGGAGGCAACAATGCAACAACTGTTCACCACGCAATACTACACACAAGTCACGCAATCCTATGGCTTTGGGCCCATGCCGTCGGCGCTGCGGACAGCCACGCTGACCGACAGCGACTTGATCCGTGGCGATGACACTGCCGAAACCGTGACGCGCCCGCTGGGCAGCGATCCGGCCTTTGAAATCTTTGACGGCTTTACCCGGTTCGCTTTTCCCGGCGGCACACTGGGATCGGTGCAGCGGGTGCAGGACACGGGCGAGGTCAGCACGACGGTGACATTTTCCGACGGGACGGTGCTAAACGGCGTGCTGGGTCTGAATGACCCGCTGACCGGCGCTTATGGATATCTGGAGGATCTGTATCTGCTGGATCTGGCCAGGCTGGCCAGCGTCGGCAAGACGCTTGCGGATGTGACCAATGTCACGGTCACCGCATTGGTCGATCATGATCTGGACTGGTCCGATTTCGGCTTTATCCCCACCGGCGTGATTGTGCCCGACCCCGAACCCGAGCCGGAACCCGAACCGGTGCCGCCCCCGACAGTGATCCGTGGCACCGCGCGCAACGACACGCTGGCCGGCACAAACGGCAGCGACGTGATCTATGGCGGCGGGGATGATGACCGTCTGACCGGGCGCGCCGGGGCGGATTTCTTTGTTTTCGGGGCCGAGGCGCGCGACGGTGACCGCGACCGCGACGTCATCACCGATTTCAACGCCGCCGAAGATACCATCGTGTTCGAGGCGGGCGCGACCATCCGCTTTGTCGAACAGGTGAAGAACAACCTGCATATCCAGCTGAACGGCGACCGCGATCTGATCGTGGTGCAGAACGCCGATATCGGCATCGTTGCGAATTTCGAATTCGACAACGGCCTGTTCATTGCCTGATCGCAGCGGCTTGGCCGGGCCGCCCGCAGGCCGCCCGGCCAAGCCGATGTCAGGCGCTGCGTGATGGTTTCTTTGCGCAGGGCAATCTCCACACGGTCAGGCAAGGCGAAAGATTTGTGGCCATCGCGCAGCGGTTTCCCGGCGAAATATCAAAGACAGGCCGAACCAGCGGCCCGCTACATTCTTCGGGTTGGACCCATGCCGTGTCGGCGCGGTTGGCGATTGCTGTCGTTGGCTTCTGGTCGCGAATGCTTTCAGGGTCGTGGATGACGCAACACCTTGATGACGTCCTCGCCACGGCGCGCCAGGCGCCGGTCGAGCCGGGTCATGACCATGCCGTCAAAGGGCGACAGGATCTCGTGTGGCGGCAGCCCGGCGTCTGACACGACAACCGCAAGACGTTGATCCTGTGTCACCCAATCCCCGACGGTGACATCGTAAAGCAGGGTGCCGGGCACCGGAGTTGGGATCATTTCCGCCGCATCGACATCGCCGACCAAAGCCTTGTGTGGGCCGAGGTCTGGCAGGGTGGCGTCGACGATGGTGCCGATATCCACCAGATAGCGATAGAGGCCAGCAGCATCCTGATCGGCCAGCGCGGGTGTCACGTCCTTCATGCCGCGCAGTTCGATCGTTGCTGCAAAGCGTGTTTCCGGGCTGCGCGGGTTTGCCGCCCACCGCGCCAACACCGACAAATCGAAGGACATGAGGTCCAGGCCATTTTCCGTCAGTATCACGTCGGCCCGCATGGCCCGCGCCAGCCGATGCCCTTCGTCCAACTGTCGATCAAGAACATACAGGTAGACGGGGCCTTCGTCGTCGCAGTGGATGTCCAGCACCACGTCTGCCTGCACCGCAAGATCAAGCAGGACCGATTTCAGACGCACGGCGGCAGGTTTGCCAGCAGACCTCGCTTCGGGTTCAGCGGGAAAGGCCCGGTTGAAATTGACCCGGGAGTTGAAATCAAATCTTCCCAAGGTCTCGCCGAAAACCGCTTGGGCCAATCCGATCGGGTTCGCGTTCGGCACCAGCGTGACGTTGCCCGCCAGACGACCTTCCGCCTCGGCCTTCAGCAGACGTGGGATCAGCCGATCCAGCGCCACCATCCCCGGCATCTCATTCGCATGAAGTCCGGCTTGGATATAGACCGACGCGCCGGTGCCACGGCCCTGAAAGCGCAAGACACGCAGCGAAAAGTCCTGCCCGGACGTATCCCCCGCTATCGTGATGCGTTCAGTTTCCATAAAGGTCACCCCACCTTGCTGCGGAGTTTGGGAGACGTTCCTGACTTGTTGCTCAAATCATAATAGGTGCGGCAAGCGTGACCAACATGTTTTGCGAGCGAAGCGTGTTTTCTGCTTAAACGCAGCCCCAGATTTCTTCGGCGCAGCGCACCACCAGTTCCAGCTTGCGCTTCTGGTCATCCTCGGTGATCGCATTGCCTTCCTCGGTCGAGGCGAACCCGCATTGCGGCGCGATGCCCAACTGATCCAGCGGTGCGAATTTCGCAGCCGCGTCGAACTGGCGCTTCAGGTCGTCCATCGATTCCAGTGGTGCGGTTTTCGTCGTGATGAACCCCGGCAGTACGCGCTGCTTGCCTTTCGCGAGGAACGCAAGCGGTTCCAGCCCGCCCGCGCGGTCGGTGTCATATTCCATGAAGAAAATGTCCACCCCGGTCTGGTTGAACACCGCATCCGCCACCGCGTCGTAGGCGCCTGTGGCGGCATGGGTGGACCGGAAGTTGCCCCGGCACATATGCATGCCGATCACCATGTCGGCGGGGCGGTCCTTGATCGCCTGATGCATCATCCACGCATAGCGGCCGACCAGCCAATCCGGATCCTGCCCCTGCGCCTGTTTCGCGGCGCGGTGTTTCGGGTCGCACAGATAGGCGAAAAAGATGTCGTCCATCTGCAGATAGCGGCAGCCGGCATCGTAGAACGCCTGCACCGCCTTCTTGTAGGCGGCGGCGATATCGGCGGTCAGCACCTCGATATCCTGGTACTCAGCGGGCGCGATATCTGCCGGGTCGGTGCGGAAATGGCAGCAGGACGGGCCGGGGATGCTGATCTTCGGGCAGACCTTGGTATTGTCCGCGACGAATTTGAAATGCGCCAGATGCGGGTGGTCGGCGGGGAAATCCAGTTTGCCGGTGATGGTCGGGAACATCGGGCGCAGTTTGACGCCCGCGAATTGCACACCCTGTTCCGGGTCGCGCTCCACCACGGCAAACCCGTCCAGCCCATCCATGAAATCATAATGCCAGAACGACCGGCGCTGTTCACCATCTGTGACCACCGGCAGGCCAACCGCCTCCTGCATCGCGATCAGGTCGCGGATCGCGGCATCCTCGACACCGGCAAGGCCCGCGTCATCCAGCGTGCCATCGTTATGGGCCTTTCGGGCGGCCTTGACCGACGCGGGGCGCAACAGACTGCCGACATGATCGGCGCGGAAGGGGGGTGTGGGCATGGCGGGTCCTCCTGTGTTGCGCGTGACCATACGCGCCGCACGGTGATTGGCAATGTCCATCATCGGTCAGCTGCGCAGGCCGGTTTCCCGCAACATGCCGCGCCGCTTGGCTTCGTAATAATACCCCTGCGAATACCATTTCACCGCCGCGTCATGGCTGCCGTTCGACAACAACCATGCCCCGCGCAGGTATTTCACCGCATATTTCAGGTTGGTTTCCGCATCCAGCAATCCGGCGGGCGTGCCCTGATACCCCATCCCGCGCGCGGTGGCGGGCAGGATCTGCATCAGACCGTAATAGGGGCCGTTGCGCGCCTTGGGGTTATGGGTGCTTTCGCGTTTCACCACCCGATGCACCAGCGCGGGCGGCACATCATATTCGGCGGCATAGCGGTTGATCAGCGCGCGCAGTTCCGGGGTTTCGTTGGGATATAGCGGCGGGTTGAACGCGGTGCGCGCCGGTGTTGTTGCCGGCGCGGGTGCGCCACAGGCCACAAGGCCAAGGCACAGAAGGACGGCAAGGATCAGTCGCAGCATCGGCGTCTCCGGTGACATCCCCCGGGTTTGACCCCGGAATGGCCTGCGCGGCAAGCCCCCCGGGTGGCGATGCGCGGGGCTTTGCCGATCTAGCCTGCCTGTTGCCCCCATCCGGCATCCTGCATTTCGCGCAATCGGCTGGCGGTGCGGGCGAATTCGAACACGCCTTCGCCTTCCAGATACAGGTATTCCGGTTCCGCCTGCGCGGATGCGATCACCCGCACCTTGGCTTCATACAGCGCGTCGATCAGGGTCACGAACCGCTTGGCCGGATTGAAATTGGACCGCGACAGCGCCGGAATATCCTCGATGATCAACACCCGCACCGCATCCGCCAGCGCAAGGTAATCGGCGGGGCCCAACGGTTGCCCGCACAGGTCATGAAACGTGGCACGCGCCACGCCGTTGCGAAAGGCCGGGATTTCGACGCGCCGGCCATTGACCGACAGGTGCAACGGCGCGCCCGGCCCGCCCGCCATGTCAGCCCAGATCGCGGCAATGGTGGCGCGGGTGTCGGCGTTGATCGGCGTGAACCAGACCTTTTCGCCCGCCAGCCGGTTCTGCCGGTAATCGGTCGGACTGGTCAGTTCCACCACCGCCATCCGGTCCTTGATCAGCGCGATGAAGGGCAGGAACAGCGCGCGGTTCAGGCCATTCTTGTACAAGTCATCCGGCGCACGGTTCGATGTTGTGACGATCGCCACACCCGCCTTGAACAGCGCCTCGAACAGGCGGCCCACGATCATCGCATCGGCAATGTCAGTGATCTGCATCTCGTCAAACGCCAGCACGCGCAGGTTGCTGGCCACCTTGGCGGCGACGGGGGCCAGCGCGTCCTGCACGCCGGTGGCCCGCGCGGCATGCAGACCGGCATGGATTTCCTGCATGAAGGCGTGGAAATGCACCCGACGCACCGGTACATCGGGCAGGTCCGCCAGAGTTTCCACGAACAGGTCCATCAGCATCGACTTGCCGCGCCCGACGCCGCCCCACA
>JBGSJU010000082.1:0-3049 GCA_041741655.1 Rhodobacterales bacterium | reverse complement strand
GGCGATGGCCTTGTTTGCCACCGGTCTGGTCAGCCTTGCTGCGGCGCTGGCGCTGCCGGTCTGGGCCTTGCGGACCGGTCAGGGGTGGGCGTTCCTGCTGGACTGGGCGATGCCCGCCATTCTGGCGCTGTTCCTTGGCCTTGCCTTGGTGCGCGGCTATGGCCCCCGTCGCGACCGCGCCCTGCAATCCCCGGCGCAGATTGCCACCACGCTGGAAACCGTGGACTGACCTCATGCACTGACCGGCGCGCTTTGCTTCGCCGGTCCCGCCGCCTATGCTGGCGCAACCCAGACCCGGACCCCCATCATGCCCGATGCGATCGATCACAGCTTTCAGACCGGTGACTTTGCCCGCATCGCCTATGAACATGCGCCGATCGGGCTGGTCGTCACCGAAAACCGGATCATCCGCGATTGCAACGCCACCTTCGCGCGGATGTTCGGCTATGCGCCCGCCGACCTGCGCGACCGCCTGTTCGCCATCCTGTACCCGTCCGAGGCGGAATTTCTGAATATCCGCAATCGCGGCGTGAAGGACCTGCGCGAAACCAACACCTATTGGGACGAACGGGTGATGCGTCGGCGCGATGGCACGCTGTTCTGGTGCCGGGTGCGTGGGCACAGTTTCACCCCCGATGAACCGCTGGCCCGCGCCGTCTGGAGCTTTGCCGACATTTCCGCCAACCGGCCCTATCAGCCGCTGACGCGGCGCGAACGCGAGGTGTTCACCCTGATGGGCGAAGGCCGCACCAGCAAGGAAATCGCACTGTCGCTGGGCCTGTCCTATCGCACGGTCGAGGTGCACCGCGCGCGCCTGCTGCGCAAGTTCGACGCGGCGAACACGGTCGAACTAGTGCAGACGCTGGGCGCCCTGGGCGGCCCGCATGTGGTGTCGGGTTAAGGGGCGCGGATCAAGGGCGGCAGGTCAGGCTGGCGGGGCCAGCATAAGGCCCCAGATCGCGCGTTTCGATCCGCCGTCCGGTCAGCCGCGCCGCCAGAACGCGGGTCCAGTCGCCCGAGGCCAGCACCATTTCCGCACCCTGCCCGCAATCAAAAATCCCGCCCGGAATGAAATCCCAGCCGATCTGGTGGTTGGTGAACCCGTCCGCCGCAGCCACCTCTGCCAGCTTTCCAGCCTCATAGCGCCAGACGCGCAGGACTTTCGCCAGATGCGGGCGATCGACATAGGCGATTTCGATCCGGCCATCGCCATCCAGATCCGCCGCGCCGACCGGGGCCAGCCAGCGGTTGCGCGCCCCGATATGCGGCGTGGCCGTAATGCGCCCGTCCGCACCCCAGATGGCCAGTCGCGCTCCAGCGGTCAGCGACGTCTCCACCACGATCACCTCGGGCGCGCCGTCGCCGTCCAGATCGGCCAGACGCGGCGCGATATCCTCGAACACCAGCGTTTCGGGCAATGCGAACGTCACGTCGCGCCCATCGGCCAGCCGCAACCGCACCCCGGCCCATTCCACTGCATCACCCAGCACGCCATGCCCGTAGCGCGTGGTGGGCTGCACATAGTCGGCGGCGATGACCTGCGACAAGGCGGCATGTCCCCAAAGTCCCCCCAGACAAACGCTCAGAAGAATGATCCAGGCGCGCATGTCGGGCTTCTTCGGTTTAAAAATATCCCGGGGGTTTGGGGGCAGCGCCCCCAAGGCGACATCCATATCAGATCTGCTTTTCCGGCATCTGCACCACCAACCCGTCCAGCGCCGGCGTCACCTTCAACTGGCAGGTCAGGCGCGAGCGCACCGGATCGGGCTTCCACGCGAAATCCAGCATGTCGGCTTCCATGTCGTCCTTGGTGGGCAGCTTATCCACCCATTCAGGCGCGACATAGACATGGCAGGTCGAACAGGCGCAGGCGCCACCGCAATCGGCCTCGATGCCCGGCACATTGTTGTCGCGCGCGCCTTCCATCACGGTCAGGCCGGGCGCGACGTCAATCACGTGCTGCGTGCCGTTATGCTCGATATAGGTGATCTTGGCCATCCGTGGGCTCCTTTTCAAACCGCGCCCATACCTAGCCAAGCGTCTGCGCCTTCGCCAGCGGATTTTCCCGGCCATGGCGTCGCAGGCTTGCGGAAGATCGCAAATGTTGCCATATTGTTCTTATGGATTTCCCCCGCCCCCCTGCCGCGCTGACCTCTGCGCAACTGGTCCTGCCGCCCGTGGGCGCGCGGGTGACGGTGGCGGGGCTGGTGATCTTGCGGCAGCGGCCCGGCACCGCCAAGGGCGTGGTGTTCGTCACGCTGGAGGATGAAACCGGCGTCGTGAACATCATCATCTGGCAGAAACTGTTCGACCGGTTCCGCCGCGCCGTGATCGCGTCGCGGGCATTGCGGGTGACGGGGCGGTTGCAGCGCGATCATGGCGTGACCCATGTGCTGGCCGAGGTGATCGAGGATATCTCGGGCCTTCTGGACCTGTTGCCGGGGCTGGATGCCGATCCGGCTGCGCCGTACACGGCCCCGCTTTCGCCCCGCGCGGCTTTGCGATAATCTTGCGCCAAGGCTCGCAAGCAACGCAACAGGCGAGCCATCGCGCAGGCCCCATACCCCCATGATCCCTCCCTTTGCCCTTGCCCTGCTGGCTGCCATCACCCTGACGGCCTGCCAGACCGTGGTGCCGACCGGCGAGCCCGAGGTCAGCCGCAGCCTGCAAGAAGCCCCGCCCGGTGCGGCCCCCGGGACCTGTTGGGGCAAACAGGTGACCCCCGCAATCGTCGAGACGGTGACCGATCAGGTGCTGGTCAAACCGCCTGAGATGCGCCCGGATGGCCGTGTGATCGCGCCCGCGATCTATCGCACCGAAACGCGGCAGCAGATTGTCCGCCCGCGCCAAGAGACATGGTTTGAAACCCCTTGCGAGGCCGCACTGACGCCCGATTTCATCGCGAGCCTGCAACGCGCCCTTGCCGCACGCGGGCTTTATTCCGGGCCGATCGATGGGACGATGACCCCCCGCACCCGCGCAGCGGTCCGCGCTTGGCAGGCCCCCGACGGGCTGGACACTGGCATCCTGTCGCTGGCCGCCGCGCAAC
>JBGSJU010000081.1:0-2221 GCA_041741655.1 Rhodobacterales bacterium | reverse complement strand
ATCAACCGGAACCCGGCGCGTTGCGCCGCCACCCAGACCAGCGCCATCTGCGCTATACCCGCGACGGGGATACCCCAGACCAGCGCGCGCGCCACATCGCCGCCCAGCCACGCCGCCACAGCCATGCTGCTCACCAGCACCACGTTCAGCAAGATGGGCGCGGCGGCGGCGGCGGCGAAATGCCCCAGCGCGTTCAGCACGCCCGACAACAGCGCCGCCAGTGAGATGAACAGGATATAGGGAAAGGCGATGCGGCCGAAATCCACCGCCAGATCGAATTTCCCAGTCCCCGCGAACCCCGACGCCAGCGCCCAGATCAGCCACGGCATTGCCAGCTGTGCCAGCAGCGTCAGCGCGACCAGCACTGCGACCAGCCCGGAAAACGCCTCGGCGGCGAAACCCTGCGCATCGTCGCCACTCTGCACCTTCTTGGCGAAGATCGGAATGAAGGCGGTGTTGAACGCGCCTTCGGCAAAGAACCGGCGAAACATGTTGGGCAGCCGGAAAGCGACCACGAACGCCTCGTAGGCCGGTCCGGTGCCCAGCCAGGCAAGGATCATCGCGTCACGGACAAAGCCCAGGATGCGGGATGCCAGCGTCCAGAACCCCACGGTCAGAAAGCCGGACATCAGGCGGATCGGTTTCATCAGGGCCTCGTTCGCTACCGCCGCAGCGGTAACGCATGCCGGCACGCTGCGAAAGGGGGGCGCTGCCCCCCTCGCCCCGGATCAGGTCCGGGGCTCACCCCCCGGGATATTTTTGAACCGAAGAAGTCGGGACGGCGGATCCTCAATTCTCTGGTTTTCAAATATCCCCGCCGGAGGCCCCCGAGGCGGAGCCGAAGGCGACAACGAGACAAAAATGCGCGGCGAAGCCGCTCCGCTTGATCAACAGTAGCGTTCGATCCCGCCCCATTGCGCCTCGGCATAGCGGTCGCCGTGGGCCCAGCCGGGGGGCAGCACCGTGTCGATGCGGGCCATGTCATCCGCCGACAGGCCCACCTCTGCTCCGCGCAGCAGGTCGCGGAAATGCGCGACCGACCGGGTGCCGGGAATGGGCAGAACATGCGGTCCGCGGTGCAACAGCCACGCGATGGCAAGCGATGCGGCGGGCAGGCCCATATCAGCGGCCAGCCGGCGAAAGCCATCGGTGATGGCGCGGTTGGCGTGATAGGCGGCGGGCTGGAACCGGGGGTTTTGCCCGGTGAAGGGCAAGGTGGCCGCCACCGCCTGCGGGATCGGATGATCGGTCAGCAGCGACCGCCCCACCGGCGAAAACGCCACCAGCGCCGTGCCCAGTTCCGCGGTCGCCTGCACCAGACCCAGATCGGGCGCGCGGGTGGCCAGCGAATACTCCGATTGCACGGCGGCAATCGGGGCGACAGCGGCAGCGCGATGCAGGGACGCCGGCGCGATTTCGGAAAAGCCGATGGCGCGCGTCTTGCCCTTGGCGATCAGGCGGGCCAGCGTTTCCGTCACGTCTTCGATCGGGCGGGCAAAGTCGCGGCGGTGGACATAATACAGGTCCACGCAGTCGATGCCCATCCGGGTCAGCGAGGCGTCCAGCGCCGTTTCCAGATAGTCGGGCGCATTGTCGAACCGGCGCGGCGGGCCGGGGATGATGCCGCCCTTGGTGCAGATTACCAGCCGGTCGCGGGCCTCGGGGCGGTCGCGCAGGAAGGCGCCGATCGCCCGTTCCGACCGGCCCATGCCATAGATATCCGCCGTGTCGATCAGGTTCACGCCGGCGTCCAGCGCCAGATCGAGGATGGCGCGCGAGGCGTCTTCGGTCGTCGGGCCATAGACATCGGAAAACGACATCGCCCCGACCCCGATGGGCGATACCGCGGGTCCGTTGCGGCCAAGGGTGCGCGATCTGGCGGGCTGGTTCACGGGCTGACTCACAGGGGGAATCACATGCGGATTCACAGGCGGGCCTCCACTTCGCGGATGGCGGCGGCGATGGCCGCGTCGATGGACATGGCCGATGTGTCGATCAGCACCGCGTCATCGGCGGGGCGCAACGGCGCATCGCTGCGGCCCATGTCGCGGGCATCGCGGGCACAAACGTCTGCCAGAACGTCCGCAAGGTTTTGCCGTTTCCCGTCCTCGCGCCAGCGGCGTTCGGCGCGGATTTCGGGGCCGGCGGTGACATACAGCTTCACCTCGGCCGCGGGGCAGATCACCGTGCCGATATCGCGCCCGTCCAGCACCGCGCCACC
>JBGSJU010000080.1:0-4776 GCA_041741655.1 Rhodobacterales bacterium | reverse complement strand
GCCCGATCACCCGGGCGATTTCATGGTTGACGGACCGTCTGGTGCTGTCGACCTATGCGGCGGCGGCCCGGTTGGCGGAACCCCCGGTAAAGGTTGCGGCTGCGCCGGACCGGATGGCGTTGCTGGCGGTCGGCGGCTATGGCCGCGGCGAAATGGCGCCGCATTCGGATGTCGATCTCTTGTTCCTGACCGATGGCGCTGCCAGCCCGCATCTGATCCAGCGGGTGGAAACCACGCTTTATATCCTGTGGGACCTCAAGCTGAAGGTCGGGCATGCCACGCGCACCGTTCGCGATTGCCTGACCTTGGGCGCGTCGGATTTCATCATCCGCACGGCCCTGCTGGAAAAGCGGTTCCTTGGCGGGGATGCCGCGCTGGCGACCGATCTGGCCACCCGCCTGCGGCGCGACCTGTTCAAGGCCACCGCCCCCGCCTTCATCGCGGCAAAGCTGGCCGAACGCGATGCGCGCCACGTCAAGCAAGGCGAACGCTATGTCGTCGAACCGAATGTCAAGGAAGGCAAGGGCGGGCTTCGCGACCTGCAATCGCTGTTCTGGATCGCGAAATACCTGCATGGCGTGCAGGATGCCGCCGAACTGGTGCCTTTGGGCGTGTTCAGCCCGGAGGAATTCCGCACCTTCACCCGCGCCGAGGATTTCCTGTGGACCGTGCGCTGCCATCTGCACCTGATTGCGGGGCGCGCGGCGGAACAGCTGACCTTCGACATGCAGGTGCAGGTCGCCGAACGCATGGGCTATGCCGACAAGGGCGGCCGGCGCGGTGTTGAACATTTCATGCAGGATTATTTCCGCCAGGCCACCGCCGTGGGCGACCTGACGCGCATCTTCCTGACCAAACTGGAAGCGAGCCATGCCAAGCCCGAGCCGCTGCTGGAACGGATGTTCCGCCGGGTGCCCAAGGTGCGCGAGGGCTATACCGTGGTGCATGGCCGGCTGATGGTCGCGGACACCCGCGTCTTTCTGGCCGATCCGCTGAACCTGCTGCGCCTGTTCGAAGAAGCGTTGCGCACCGGGTTGCTGATCCATCCCGACGCGATGCGGATGGTGCAGGCCAATCTGGCGCTGATCACCGATGATGTGCGCACCAACCCCGAGGCGCAGCAGATATTCTTTGACACGCTGTTGAAACACGGCAATCCGGAACGCGCGCTGCGGCGGATGAACGAATTGGGCGTGCTGGCGGCCTTTATCCCCGAATTCGCCCCCATCGTGGCGATGATGCAGTTCAACATGTACCACAGCTATACGGTGGACGAGCATATCATCCAGACCATCCGCGTGCTGTCCCAGATCGAACATGGCGATCTGACCGAGGAATTGCCGGTCGCGTCCCGCATCCTGAAGGCCGGCGTGAACCGCAAGGTGCTGTACACCGCGCTGTTGTTGCATGACATCGGCAAGGGCCGGGACGAGGATCACTCGGTGCTGGGCGCGCAGATCGCGCGGCGGGTGGCGCCTCGGTTGGGCCTGTCGAAACAGGACAGCGAAACGGTGGAATGGCTGGTGCGCTATCACCTGTTGATGTCGGACATCGCGCAGAAACGCGACCTGTCCGACCCGCGCACGCTGCGCGATTTCGCCAAGGCGGTGAAGACCCGCAAACGGCTGGACCTGCTGACCGTGCTGACGGTGTGCGACATCCGGGGCGTCGGGCCAACGACATGGAACAACTGGAAAGCAATGCTGCTGCGCCAGTTGCACCGCGAAACCGCGAATGCGCTGGAACACGGGCTGGAGGCCGTGAACCGCGAGAACCGCACCGCCGAGGCCAAGCGCCTGTTGCGTGAGGCGCTGCCGGGCTGGGATCCGGCCGAGGTCAAGGCAGAGGCCGCGCGGCATTATCCTCCCTATTGGCAGGGGCTGGATACCGCGACGCAAGCCGTGTTCGCGCGGCTGCTGCGGGGCCTTGGCGATGACGAGATCCGCATCGACCTGCACCCCGACACCAACCGCGATGCGACCCGCGCCTGTTTTGCGCTTGCCGATCATCCGGGCATATTCTCGCGCCTCGCCGGATCATTGGCCATCGTCGGCGCAAACGTCGTCGATGCGCGTACCTATACGTCCAAGGACGGCTATGCCACGGCGGTGTTCTGGGTGCAGGACGGTGATGGCCATCCCTACGAGGTCGCGCGCCTGCCGCGCCTGACCCAGACCATCCACAAGATCCTGCGCGGCGAGGTCAAGGCCAGCGAGGCGATCCTGTCCAAGGACAAGATCAAGAAACGCGAACGCGCGTTCCGCGTGCCAACCTCCATCACCTTCGACAACGAGGGGTCCGAGATCTACACGATCATCGAGGTGGATACCCGCGACCGTCCCGGCCTGCTGTTCGACCTGACCCGCACTTTGGCCGCGAACAACGTCTATATCGCGTCGGCCGTGATCGCGACCTATGGCGAACAGGTGGTGGACAGTTTCTACGTCAAGGACATGTTCGGCCTGAAACTGATCCCCGGCAGCAAACGCGACCGGCTGGAAAAGAAACTGCGCGAGGCGATCGAAAAGGGCGTGGACCGGGCGCTGGCCTGACGGGCTGTTCCGCGCCCCATCATCCTTGCCCTTTGTGCCATTCTGGCCTATAGGCCGCGCAGTCAAGGCGACGGGACAGTCGCGGGCGATGGGGAGGCGGGGTCGGCGTTTTCGACCCACGCCGCCATTTTCCATTTCTGCCCCCGGTGCGTGGCGACCCCTCATAAAGACCCGCGGAGACAACCGTGCGGCCGGAAAACATATGAAAAGGAACTGATCTGCATGTGCGCCAAGAACGCAATGGAAGAATTTGAAGCCCTCCTGCAAGAGAGCTTTGAAATGGACACGCCCGATGAAGGGTCCGTGGTCAAAGGCAAGGTCATCGCCATCGAGGCGGGACAAGCCATCATCGATGTCGGCTACAAGATGGAAGGCCGCGTCGATCTGAAAGAATTCGCAAACCCCGGTGAAGCCCCGAATATTTCGGTGGGCGACACCGTCGAGGTGTTCCTGCGGTCCGCGGAAAACTCGCGTGGCGAAGCCGTGCTGTCGCGCGAAATGGCGCGCCGCGAAGAAGCGTGGGATCGTCTGGAACAGGCCTATGCCAAGGAAGAGCGCGTTGACGGCGCGATCTTTGGCCGGGTCAAGGGCGGGTTCACCGTCGATCTGGGCGGCGCTGTCGCGTTCCTGCCCGGCAGCCAGGTTGACGTGCGCCCCGTGCGCGATGCGGGCCCGCTGATGGGTCTGAAGCAGCCGTTCCAGATCCTGAAGATGGACCGCCGCCGCGGCAATATTGTGGTGTCGCGCCGCGCCATTCTGGAAGAATCGCGTGCCGAACAGCGTGCCGAAGTGGTGGGCAACCTTGTCGAGGGTGCGACCGTCGATGGCGTGGTCAAGAACATCACCGAATACGGTGCGTTTGTTGATCTGGGCGGCGTTGACGGCCTGTTGCACGTCACCGACATGGCGTGGCGCCGTGTGAACCACCCGTCGGAAATCCTGAACATCGGTGAAACGATCAAGGTTCAGGTCATCAAGATCAACAAGGAAACCCACCGCATTTCGCTGGGCATGAAGCAGTTGCAGGAAGATCCGTGGGATCTGGTTGCGGCCAAATACCCGCTGGAATCGGTGCACCATGGCCGCGTGACCAACATCACCGATTACGGCGCCTTCGTGGAACTGGAACCGGGCGTCGAAGGTCTGGTCCATGTCAGCGAAATGTCCTGGACCAAGAAGAACGTGCATCCCGGCAAGATCGTGTCCACCTCGCAGGAAGTGGATGTCATGGTCCTTGAAATC
This sequence comes from Rhodobacterales bacterium, assembly GCA_041741655.1. Lineage (GTDB taxonomy): Bacteria > Pseudomonadota > Alphaproteobacteria > Rhodobacterales > Rhodobacteraceae > UBA9554. The sequence continues at coordinate 982 of JBGSJU010000080.1, read as the reverse complement.
GACGGCGCCAAGCGGCGCGTGTCGCTGGGCCTGAAGCAGACGATGCGCAACCCGTGGGAAGTGTTTGCAGAAACCCATCCCGAGGGCACCGAGGTCGAGGGCGAGGTCAAGAACATCACCGAATTCGGTCTGTTCATCGGCCTGCCCGGCGACATCGACGGCATGGTGCACTTGTCCGACCTGTCGTGGGACGAACGTGGCGAGGACGCGATCCAGAAGTATCGCAAGGGCGACATGGTCAAGGCCGTGGTGTCCGAGGTCGATATCGAAAAGGAACGCATCTCGCTTTCGGTCAAGGGCGTGGGCGGTGACCGCTTTGCCGATGCAACCGGCGGCGTGAAGCGTGGATCGGTCATCACCGTGGCCGTGACGGCCGTGGAAGAAGGCGGCATCGAGGTGGAATACGAAGGCATGAAATCCTTCATCCGCCGGTCCGACCTGTCGCGTGACCGTGCCGAACAGCGCCCGGAACGCTTCGGCGTTGGCGACAAGGTCGATGTGCGCGTGACCAACATCGACGCCAAGACCCGCAAGCTGGGCCTGTCGATCAAGGCGCGCGAAATCGCCGAAGAGAAAGAGGCCGTCGAACAGTATGGCTCGTCCGACTCGGGCGCATCGCTGGGCGATATTCTTGGCGCGGCGCTTAAGCGCGGCGACTGATCGCAGCCCGCCTATCGGGGCAACCTGACACTCATTGTCCCGCGCAGACTTGTCTGCGCGGGATTTTCTTTACCCGGCCCCGCCGTTTCGTGCCAATTTGGCATTCGTGTGGGGCGGGACCGGGCAGATGCAAACCGATCACTACGGCAACAGGCTGTGCACCGCCTCGGATGCCGCGCGCGCGGCCTATGATCGCGGTATTGCGCTGTTTCTGGCTGCCGACTTTGGCGCCGAGGCGGCCTTTGCGGCGGCTGTCGCGGCTGACCCGGCCTTTGCGCTGGGGCATGCGGCATTGGCCCGCGCCCGGATGATGGCCGGGGAC
>JBGSJU010000079.1:0-7793 GCA_041741655.1 Rhodobacterales bacterium | reverse complement strand
CCGCGTCACCTATGCCATCGCGCAGACCGGCGCTGTCACGCCCGACGCAGTGGAGCGCATCGGCATTTCGCTGGCCGCGCAACTGGATGCCCGGCCCGAACGCGCCTTTACAGATACGCCGGAAACCCGCGTGGGCGCCATCCTGAACCATTCACCCGCCCTGACGCGCGAGGCCGTTCTGGCCGGGCTGGACGAAACCGATCAGGAATTCGCGACCAAGGTCCGCCGCGCGCTGTTCACCTTTCCCGACATCCCGGCCCGTCTGGCCCCGCGCGACGTGCCCCGCATCACGCGCGCCGTGGATCAGGATGTGCTGATCACCGCGCTTGCTGGCGCGACCGGTGACGATACCCGCCCGGCGGCCGAATTCATCCTTTCCAACATGTCCGGGCGCATGGCGGATGCGCTGCGCGAACAGGTCGGCGAAAAAGGCGGCGTGAAGGTCAAACTGGCCGAAGAAGCGATGGGCGCCGTCGTTCAGGCCATCCGCACGCTCGAGGCCGCAGGCGAATTGCAACTGCTGCAACCCGATGACGACCTCGCCGCATGACCACCGCGCCGGCCTGATCGCGGGCACTGCCATTCTGATCCGTGTCGGGGGCACTGGACCCTTCCCACCCCACGGTCTAGCCTGCCTGTCACCGACCGGATCCTGACACATGCCCATTTCGCCCATGTCGCGCCTGCCGGTGCCCCCCGCCCAGTCGCCGGCCCTGTCGCCCAAGGCGCGCGCAATCCTGTTGATGATTGCTGCAGTCACCTTGTTTTCGGTCATGGATGCCTGCGCCAAGGCTCTGTCCACCCGCACCGGTCCGGTGCCCGCGATCTGGGCGCGCTATCTGGGTCAGACGCTGCTGGTGCTGGTGTTGGTCGCGCCACGCCTGCGCCACGTGCTGCGCACCGCGCATCCGGGCATCCAGTTGCTGCGGTCGGTGCTGTTGATGTGCGGCACCACGCTGTTCTTCTTTTCGGTGGCCAATCTGGACCTCGCGGTGGCGACGGCGATCATGAACATCAACCCGGTCCTGATCACCTTGGGCGCCGCGCTGTTTCTGGGCGAAAAGATCGGCCTGCGCCGCGCCATCGGCATCGGGGTTGCCCTGACCGGCGCGCTGATCGTGATCCGCCCGGGCGCGGGCGTGTTTCAACCCGCGGCCCTGCTGCCCGTTGCGGCGGCCATCGTCTATTCCGGCTACAATCTTGCAACGCGCTTCGTGCGACAGGACGACGCCTGGACATCGCTCCTGTACACGGCCGGCTTCGGCACCGTGGTGATGTCGATTGCGGTTCCATTCTTCTGGGTGCCGCCCGATGCGATGGCCATTGCGCTGATGCTGGCGATTGCCGCGGCGGGCACGACATCGCAGATCTGCCTGATCCGCGCCCTTGGATTGGGCGAGGCCGGCATGCTGGCGCCGTTTGCCTATGTCGGGCTGATATCGGCCACCATCATCGGCGCCTTGGTGTTTGACGAATGGCCCGATATCTGGACCCTGTTGGGCGGCATCCTGATCGTCGGGGCCGGCATCTATGTCTGGGCCCGGGAACGCCGCCTGAAAACCTGACGCCAAAACCTGACGCCAAAACATCGCTCTGGGCGCCTCAACGCACCAGCGCCGCGGCCTCGATCGCGCCCGGACCGACCCGTTGCAGGATGACCGCCACCGGATCCGCACCCGCGACCGGTTGGGTCATCTGCAGCGGCGCCCGCCCGTCCCATTGGCCAATCACCTGCCAATCCGTCACGATATTGGTGTATTCATAGGTCTGCCCGGCGTTTTCGCCGCGCGTGATCTCGACCGTCGCCGCCGGCCGATAGCGGACGACCTGCACGTTCAACGGGGGCAGAAACGCGGCGTTGCTGGTGGCCCGGATGACCACGCCCGCGCCGTCGCGGGCCGCCGTCAGGGTCACGGCCGCCTCCAGCGCCGCATGGATCGCGATCAGGTGGGTCACATCCTGCGGATGCGCGCCCACCACATCGTGCAATCCACCCACCACCATCTGCGGCGTGTAGATCGACCGCTGGCCCATCGCCCGCGCATAGGATTTCTGACGTGCGGTATGGCGCGGCTGACCGAAAACATCCGCCCAACCGATGTAGTCCCAATAATCCACATGCAGTGCCAGCGGCAGCACATCCGCCCGCCCGGAAAGGTCACGCAACAGCGCATCGGCCGGCGGACACGACGAACAGCCCTGCGAGGTGTACAACTCGACCACCACCGGGCCGCGCCCCTGGGCCTGCACGGCCGCTGCCATCCACACCCCTGTCAGCACCGCCAGCGCTACCATTCCGATGTGTCGCATCTGACCACCTTTGCGTTGCTGCGTGGAACACCATAACGACAGCCGGTTTCGAAACACCAATCAAGGTTTTGCGAGAGATGGTGATGCCGCCGCGGATTGTGGCAGCGCATCAAAAATCTGTGCACTATGGTATACAATTTGGTCGCGCCCCCTTGATCGAATATCGCCGCGGTGGCACAGAGAGGTGTATCCCTCAGCCCCGTCGCCAATCAAGAGGCCCCCATGACCATTACCGTCGGACACGATACCGCCAAGACTCGCCGCACCCTGACCGTCGGCACGCAAACGCTGGCCTACTATTCGATACCGGCGGCAACGGCAGCGGGCCTTGGCGATTTTTCGCGCCTGCCGGCGGCGTTGAAGGTGGTGCTGGAAAACATGCTGCGGTTCGAAGACGGTGGGCGCACCGTGTCGGTCGAGGATATCCGCGCCTTTGCCGAATGGGCCATCAAGGGCGGGCAGAACCCGCGCGAGATCGCCTATCGCCCGGCCCGCGTGCTGATGCAGGATTTCACCGGCGTGCCGGCGGTGGTCGATCTGGCCGCGATGCGCGACGGGTTGAAGGGGCTGGGCGGTGACGCGCAGAAAATCAACCCGCTGAATCCGGTCGATCTGGTGATCGACCATTCGGTGATGATCGACGAATTCGGCAATCCGCGCGCGTTCCAGATGAACGTGGACCGCGAATATGAACGCAACATCGAACGCTACGTGTTCCTGAAATGGGGCCAGAAGGCGTTCAACAATTTCCGGGTCGTGCCACCCGGCACCGGCATCTGCCATCAGGTGAACCTTGAATATCTGGCGCAGACCGTCTGGACCGATGTGGACCAGAATGGCCAGATGGTCGCCTATCCCGACACGCTGGTCGGCACCGACAGCCACACCACCATGGTCAACGGTCTGGCCGTCCTTGGCTGGGGCGTCGGCGGGATCGAGGCCGAGGCCGCGATGCTGGGCCAGCCGGTGTCGATGCTGATCCCCGAGGTCGTGGGCTTCAAGCTGACCGGCGCGATGGTCGAAGGTACCACCGCCACCGATCTGGTGCTGAAGGTGGTGCAGATGCTGCGCGCGCATGGCGTGGTGAACAAGTTCGTCGAATTCTATGGTGACGGGCTGGACCTGCTGCCACTGGCCGACCGCGCCACCATCGCCAACATGGCCCCGGAATATGGCGCGACCTGCGGCTTCTTCCCGATCGACGCCGAAACCCTGCGCTACCTGCGCCAGACCGGGCGCGACGAGGATCGCATCGCGCTGGTCGAGGCCTATGCGAAAGCCAATGGGTTCTGGCGCGGGGCGGATTACGCGCCAGTCTATACCTCGGTGCTGGAACTGGACATGGGGTCGATCGTGCCCGCCATTTCGGGGCCGAAACGCCCGCAGGACTGGCTGCCGCTGACCAATGCAAAGGCCGGTTTCGCGCATGAAATGGCCACCAGTTTCAAGCGCCCGATGGGCCTTGAAGTGCCGGTCGACGGGCAGACCTACACCATGTCCTCGGGCAAGGTGGTGATCGCGTCGATCACCTCCTGCACCAACACATCGAACCCCTATGTGATGATCGCCGCGGGACTGGTGGCGCGCAAGGCGCGCGCGCTGGGGATCACGTCGAAGCCCTGGGTGAAAACCTCGCTCGCACCCGGAAGCCAAGTAGTGACCGAATACCTCGAGGCCGCGAACCTGCAGGACGATCTGGACGCCATCGGGTTCAACCTTGTCGGCTATGGCTGCACCACCTGCATCGGCAATTCCGGGCCTCTGGATCCGGCGATTTCCAAGGCGATCACCGAAGGCGATCTGGTCGCCACCGCCGTCCTGTCGGGCAACCGCAACTTCGAAGGTCGCATTTCGCCCGACGTGCGCGCCAACTATCTGGCCTCGCCGCCCTTGGTGGTGGCCTATGCGCTGGCGGGCGACATGAACATCGACCTGACCACCGAACCCTTGGGCATGGGCACAAACGGGCCGGTTTACCTCAAGGATGTCTGGCCCACGAATGCCGAAATCGCCGAACTGGTGGACCGCACGGTGACGCGCGAGGCGTTCCTGAAGAAATACGCCGACGTGTTCAAGGGCGACGCGAAATGGCAGGCAGTGGAAACCACCGATTCGGAAACCTATGACTGGCCTGCCACATCCACCTACATTCAGAACCCGCCGTATTTCCGCGGCATGGGCGCGGCCAAGGGCACGATCCACAACATCACCGGCGCGCGCATTCTGGGCATCTTTGGCGACATGATCACCACCGACCACATCAGCCCCGCCGGTTCGTTCAAGGACACCACCCCCGCCGGGCGCTATCTGGTGGAACGTCAGGTCGCACCGCGTGAATTCAACAGCTATGGCGCGCGGCGTGGCAACCACGAAGTGATGATGCGCGGCACGCTCGCCAACATCCGCATCAAGAACGAGATGCTGTCAGGCGTCGAAGGCGGCTATACCCTTGCCCCCGATGGCACGCAGACCTCGATCTTTGACGCGTCGATGGCGTGGCAGGCGCAGGGCACGCCTTTGGTGATCTTTGCCGGGATCGAATATGGCGCCGGGTCATCGCGCGACTGGGCGGCCAAGGGCACGGCCCTGCTGGGCGTCAAGGCGGTGATCGCGGAGTCGTTCGAACGCATCCACCGGTCCAATCTGGTGGGCATGGGCGTGATCCCGTTCGAATTCACCGCCGGCGAAACCCGCAAGACGCTGGGCCTGAAGGGTGACGAAACCGTGCGAATCGATGGGCTGGACGGCGATCTGAAACCGTTGTCGCTGGTCCCCTGCACCATCACCTACGCGGACGGGCGCCAGAAAACGATCCAGCTGAAGTGCCGGATCGATACGGAAATCGAGATCGAATACGTCGAAAACGGCGGCGTGCTGCATTACGTGCTGCGCAATCTGGCGAAATCGGCCTGATATCTTGCGAAATTGCAAAGGCCACGAAATATTCCGGGGCCTTTGCATGCAATGCTAACGCGGCCTTAACCAATCCCCGGCACAGTGGCGCCATGATCCTGCGCCGCCTCCTCACCCGCTTTCCCCTGCCGCTTGCGGAAACCGCAACGGTGATCGTGGCCATCGTGTGGATACTATCCGCGTCGGGCTGACCCGAAGGTCACATCAGCGCGCCGCCGCCAAGGCGGGCCGGATCGTGCCTTCGACCACCCGTTCGGTGATCGGACCGGCATGGCGCAACAGGATGCGGCCTTCGCCGTCGATCAGATAGGTTTCGGGCACGCCATAAAGCCCCCACATCAACCCCATCCGCCCCGTGGCATCCGCGCCCATCTTTTCAAACGGATTGCCCAGTTCAGCCAAGAATTTCGCCGCGTTTTCCGGCGTATCCTTGTAGTTCACGCCGTAGATCGGCACGCCTTCGGCCGCCAGTTTGACCAGACTGGGATGTTCGGCGCGGCAGGGCGCGCACCAAGACGCCCAGAAATTCACCAGTTTCATCCGCCCGTCACGCAGATCGGCATCGGTCAGCGCCGGCCCCTCGCCCAGGGCCACAACCTCCACGGCGGGCGCGACCTTGCCCGCCAGCGCACTGGGCAACTGGTCCGGATTGTCCCGCCCCATTCCCCAGACAAACAGCGCGGCGATGCCGGCAAACACCAACGGCGGCACGATCACCAAGGGCGAAATCCTAGCCATTCTTGCGCACCCTTTCCTCGACCTGATCCAAGGCCGCCTTGGCCGCCCGCGCCCGCCAGACCGACACCACGACCAGCGCGACGATCAGCACCAGCGACACGGCATAAGATGACAGCACCTCGACGGCATATTTCCCCAGATCGGGCATCACGACAGCCTCTCCCGTGCCAACAGCGCCCGTGTGCGGCGGGCGCGAATTTCGGTTTGCGTGCGCAGAAACACCAGCGCCACGAACAGCAACACAAATCCCGCCATCGACACCACCAGCGGGTACCAGAACACGTCGGCGACATTCTGATCGGCGTCCATCGACAGCGACGCGCCCTGATGCAGGCCCTGATTCCAGAAATTCACCGCATAGCGCGACAGGATCGCAAACACCGATCCGACCAGACACAGCACAGACGTCAGATCGGCGGCGGTATCATCGTTTTCAATCGCCGACCACAGCGCGATGTAGCCCAGATAGAACAGGAACAGGATCAGGAACGACGTCAGCCGCGGGTCCCACGCCCACCATGTGCCCCACATCGGCTGGCCCCAGATCGCGCCGGTGACCAGCGCGATCACCGTCATCACCGCCCCCACCGGGGCCGCCGCTCGCGCGGCCAGCGCGGACACATGGTGCCGCCGCACGATCCAGATCAGCGACGCGACCAGCATCATCAGCCATGCGTTGATCGCCATCAACGCGGCGGGCACATGCAGGTAGATGATCTTGACCGTCGATCCCTGCCGGTAATCTTCGGGCGTGAAGAAGAACCCCCAGATCAACCCACCGACCAAGGACACGACCGCCAGCGCGGCGACCCAAGGCAGCAGCCGGTCGGTGGTTTCGATGAACTTCTTCGGGTTCGCATATTCCCAGATCGAGGCCATGGTGGTCTCCTTGTTCACGCGGTTGGATGGATCAGCGCAGGTTGACCCGCAATACCGCAGCCGAGGCAAATGGTAAAAGTGCTGTCACGCCGCAGGTGATCCCGGCCAGCATCAGCATTGGGGTGGTCCAGTTCAAACCCTCCGCGCCGCGCCGTGCCGCTTCGGCGCCAAAGATCAGCGTCGGCACATATAAAGGCAGCACCAGTAGCGACATCAACAGCCCGCCCCGCTTGATCCCCACCGTCAGCGCCGCCCCGAAGGTGCCGATGACCGACAAGGCAGGAGTGCCCAAGAGCAGGCTGAGCACCAGCGCGCCATAACCGGGCCCGGGCAGGTTCAGCAAGATGCCCAGCACCGGGGCGGCGGCGACCAGCGGCAGGCCGGTGACCAGCCAATGCGCCAGCGCCTTGACGCTGACCAGCGCCTCGATGGGCAAAGGCGCGGTGGCCAGCAGATCCAGCGAGCCGTCTTCCCAATCCAGCGCAAAGATGCGGTCCAGCGACAACAGGCACGCCAACAGCGCGCCCAACCACAGGATGCCCGCGGCGATGCGGGCATGCAGCGCCTCGTCCGGACCGATGCCAAATGGCACCAGCACCACGACGATCAGGAAAAACGCCAAGCCAAGGCCGAACCCGCCCCCAGCCCGCACCGCCAACGCCAGATCGCGGGACAACAGCGCGATCATGCGAAATCCCGGTCATCGGCCGCATCGAAATCGCGGTTGAACGCATCCGCCGCCTGCACCGAGGCGCGAAAGGATGCCACATCCAGCGTCTCCGCCTCGGGCAAGCCCAGATCGATATGCGTAGCCAAAAGGGCCATGCCGCCCCCCGCCAGATGGGCGCTCACGGCGGCGGCAAACAGCGCGACGGCGGTGGTATCCAGCGACACGGTCGGTTCGTCCATCACCCAGACCGGCCGCCCGGTGACCACCATGCGCGCCAGCCCCA
>JBGSJU010000078.1:0-3728 GCA_041741655.1 Rhodobacterales bacterium | reverse complement strand
ATGCGGCAGCCACCGCCGCGACCGAAGCCGCGACCGCGACCGGGTCTGCGATTGCCGATGCGGCAACAGCGGCGACCGAAGCGGCGGGTGCTGCGACCAATCAGGCCGCCGAAGCCATCGCCGCCCTGACCGAACCGACCCCGGCCCAGTTGCTGACGGTCGAGAAGTTCGATCTGGAAAAGGTACTGACCCTGATCAACAACGCCGATCTGAACATGGTGGAAAAGACCACCCTGTCCGCCGCCGTGACCGCGTCACGCGACAATCCGGAACTGCTGAAGGTCGCGCTGGATCAGGTGCGGGCCGCCCTGAAGATCGAAGGCTGAAAATCGAGGGCTGAAGATCGAGGGCTGAAAACCTCCTGCCGGCGCGTATGTGCCGGCAGATCGCAACCCGAACGGGCAGACCGCCGCCCCCGCAAGGTCGCGCGGACATCCGCGCGGCCTTTGCTTTAGGACCTATGTGTCAGATGCCGTCGCCGACAAACGCCTTTTCCACCACGAATTCGCGCGGATCGGAATTGGCGCCTTCGGTCAGGCCATAGCTTTCCAGCACCCGTTTCACGTCGATGTTGAACGCCAGACTGCCGCAGACCATGGCGCGGTCGCGGTCCGGGTGCAGCGGCGGCAGGTTCAGGTCCGCGAACACCTTGCCCGAGGCCAGATTGTCGGTGATCCGGCCCCTGTGCGGGAAATCCTCGCGCGTTGTGGTCGGGTAATACGACAGCTTGCCCGCGACCATCTCGCCGATCAGCGGATCATCTGCCAGACTTTCCACCAGCATGCGGCCATATTCCAGTTCCGCCACCGTGCGGCAGGTGTGCATCATGATGACCTGATCGAATTTCTCATAGGTTTCAGGGTCGCGCATCAGCGACGCAAAGGGCGCGATCCCGGTGCCCGTTGCCAGAAACCACAGATGCTGCCCCGGCAACAGCGCATCCAGCACCAGCGTGCCCACCGGTTTCGGGCGCAGGATGATCGCGTCGCCGGGGCGGATATGCTGCAACCGCGACGTCAACGGGCCATCGGGCACTTTGATCGAATAGAACTCCAACTCGTCATCCCAGGATGGCGAGGCGATGGAATAGGCCCGCAGGATCGGTTTGCCCGCGTCATCCGGCAGGCCGATCATCACGAATTCGCCCGACCGGAACCGCAGGGACGCGGGCCGGGTCACGCGAAACGAAAACAGGCTGTCGGTCCAATGGGTCACCGCCGTCACCGTCTGGGCGTCGGGCAGGACGGACGGGCGCGGGATCGCGGAAGGGGATGTGTTCACGGAAGCATGCCTTTGCTCTGATCTCGGATCGGCATAATCCGGCATCCGCGGGTAATCTTTGATCCATATCAGACGCCGGTTGCAAGGGCGGCGTCAATGGCTGTGGTGTTGCGCCGCCGTCGCGGCCACCCGGCGACGTGCTGATTCCGGGGCGGAACATTCTTCCGCGAATTGGCATTGGCATCTTGATTGTCGATCACTTTGCGCGAATATCGTCCAGAAATCGCGATGATTTTCCCATTTCCCGAAGGTGACACCATGGCGGCACAGATCGACGACATCGACCGGAAAATCCTGATCGAACTGCAACAGGATGCGGACCGGTCGCTGGATGACATCGCCCGGCGCGTCGGCTCGTCGAAAACCCCGGTCTGGAATCGCATCCGCAAGATGCGCGAGGCCGGCATCATCGGCCCCGCGCGCGTGACCGCCGATGCCGAGGCCTTGGGGTTCGAGGCCTGCTTTTTCGTCCTGATCCGCACCAGCGAACATGAGAAATCGTGGCAGGACCGGTTCCTTGACGCGCTGCTGGCGCGCCCGGAAGTGCAGGAAGCCCATCGGCTCGCCGGCGAGATCGACTATATCCTGAAGGTCCGGGTCCGCAACGCCCGCGCCTATGACACCTTTTACCAGTCGCTGATTTCCGAGGTGAAGATCTACAACGTCACGGCCCTGCTCAGCATGGAAGAAATCAAGGCGACCACCGCGCTGCCCCTGTAGGCCGCGTGCCCAACTGCCGCCCAACGTGCCGCTCACCGGCTTCTTCGGTTCAAAAATATCCCGGGGGGGCCCGCAAGGGCGGGGGGCAGGGCCCCCCTTGGCGGTCAGTCGCTGCGCACCGGCAGGCTGTCCAGCCCATGAAAATGATAGGTGTCGCGAAATGGCGCGGGACCGGCCAGCCGCAGGCGCGGGTGTCGGGCAAACAGGATCGGCAGCGCGATCTGCAGTTCCAGCCGCGCCAGCGGTGCCCCAAGACAGAAATGCAGCCCGGCACCAAAGGCGGCATGTTGCGGTCCGCCATCGCTGACAAAGCGGCCGGGATCGAACCGATGCGGGTCTGGCCAGACGGCAGGATCGCGGTTCGCCGCCGCCAACAGCACCTGTATCCGGTCGCCGCGCGTAAAATGATGCCCGCACACCGTGACATCCTGCTGCGCGATGCGGGTAAACACGTGCAGGGGCGGGTCATGGCGCAGAATCTCTTCGACCACCGCCACTGCCGTCTCGGGTTGCGGCACCACGCCATGCATCAGCAACTGCCGCACCCCGTTTCCGATGCTGTGAACGGTGGCCTCGTGGCCTGCGTTCAGCAACAGGATGCAAGTCGAGATCATCTCGGGCGTGCTCAGGTGGCGGCCGTCCTCCTCGGCTGCGATCAGTTGGGTGATCAGGTCGTCGTCGGGTCGGGTGCGCCGGATCGCGATGTGCTGCGTCAGGAAATCCACAAACGCTGCGGTCGCCGCCACCGCAGCGGTTTCGTCGTCGGTGCTGCGATGCGCCAGATACATCCGCACCATCGCGTTGGACCAGTCCAGAAGTTGCGGCCCCATGTCCTCGGGCACGCCCAGCAGCCGTGCGATGATCGTGACCGGAAGCGGGCGGGCAAAACTGTGCAACAGGTCATGCGGGTCTGCCGGCATCGCATCGGCCAGTCGTTGCGACAGGGCGGAAATCTCCGGGCCCAGGGCCGCAATGCGGCGCGACGTGAACGCCCGCAGCACCAGACCGCGCAGCCGGGTATGACGTGGCAGTTCCAGTTCCAGAAGGGAATGCGCCTCGACGTCGAAGAACGCCGCCAGATGGTCCGGGATCGCCGGTTCCATCCCCGCAGGCCAGGCCCGCCCGAACCGGCGATCGCGCAGGATCGCCTGCACGGCGGCATGGCTGACCGCGCAGGGCAGGTCATAGTCCTGCCACCAGAACAGATCGCCCCCGGCGCGGGCCCGGTCGTAGAAGGCATAGGGATCGGCGAAAAACGCCGGGTCGGTCGGGGATTGCGCGAGCGTCAGCATGACATGACCAAACCCCGCCGCTCTGGCCAAGGCAAGGCCTGACAGGGTAATGTCACGCCCATGGATCGCTCCTTTGCCCGCCTTCTGTTGCTGACCGTCGCCTTTCTGGCGGCGGTGGCCGGATTTTCCGGTGCCATCGGGCGTTATGGCTGGCAGCAGGCGCTGGATCAGGTGGCGGATCGCGGCGCGGCTGACCTGATGCTGGCGACCGACCGGTTGACCGGCCAGTTGCAGATGTATCAGCAACTGGCTGTCATCACCGCCGATCACCCCGACATCGCGGCCCTGTTGGCGGTCGGTGCGCAACGGGGGCTTGATCCGATGCTGCAACGGCTGGCCGACAAGACCGGCGCGTTGGAAGTTGCGGTGATCGCGCCGGATGGTGCGGTGCTGGCCTCGGCCCGCGGGCAATTGCCCGCGCGGTTGCCCGACGCG
>JBGSJU010000077.1:0-10476 GCA_041741655.1 Rhodobacterales bacterium | reverse complement strand
TGGGACCCGTGGCTGGACTGGGCGCGCGATGTGCTGCACGCGCCTCTGGTCACGACCGTGGGGGTGATTCCGGTGCCGCAAGCGCCGGAAACGCTGCTACGCCAGCAGGCCATCGTGGCTGGGTTCGACGATTTCGAACTGGCTGCGGTGCATGATCTGGTGGGCATGACCGGGTCGCTGGTGCTGGGTCTGGCGGTTGCGCACCGTGCTCTGACCGCCGCCACAGCGTGGGACCTGTCGCGGGTGGACGAGGAATGGCAGCGCGACCAATGGGGCGCGGACGAGGCCGCCGATGCGCTGGCCGCCCATAAAAAAGCCGACATGATTCATGCCGAAAGGTTCCTGACGCTGGCGCGTTCCGGGTCCGAGGCGTGAAAAATCGGGCAGTTGACTGGAAATTGTGCCGGCAAACCGGGCATTCCGGGGCGTGTAACCCGATGGCAGGCTTGACCTGCGGGCTGGAATCCGCCCAAACTCGGTGCACTCAAGGCGCTCCGCGTCCATGGGGCGCTTAAGGTCACTCTGACCACACAGACAGAAACATCCCCGACAATCGGGGAGACACTCAGGATGAGGTTACCATGAACAAATCCGTCATTCTTGGCGCACTGACCGTCGCCGCCTTTTCGGCCGGCGCAGCAGCCGCGGCCACGCTGGACGATGTCAAGGCGCGCGGCAAGCTGAATTGCGGCGTGTCCACCGCGCTGGTCGGCTTTGCCGCACCGGACGCGAACGGCAAATGGGAAGGGTTCGACGTGGCCGTGTGCCGCGCCGTTGCCGCCGCCGTGTTCGGCGATTCCAATGCCGTCGAATTCATCCCCACCACCGGCAAGACGCGCTTTACCGCGCTGGCGTCGGGCGAAGTGGACATGCTGGCGCGCAACACCACCTGGACCTATTCGCGCGACACCGACCTGAAGTTCGATTTCATTGGCGTCAACTACTATGACGGCCAGGGCTTCATGGTGCCGAAGGCACTGGGCGTGTCGTCTGCAAAGGAGCTGAACGGGGCCACCGTCTGCATCCAGACCGGCACCACCACCGAGTTGAACCTGGCCGACTTCTTCCGGGCCAACAACATCACCTACACGCCGGTTCCGATCGAAACCAACGCCGAGGCGCTGCAACAGTATCTGGCCGGTGCCTGCGACGCCTACACCACCGACGCATCGGGCCTTGCGGCCTCGCGCGCCACCTTCGAAACGCCGACCGACCACATCGTTCTGCCCGAGATCATCTCGAAAGAACCGCTGGGTCCGCTGGTGCGCCATGGCGACAACGACTGGGGCGATATCGTGCGCTGGTCGCTGAACGCGATGATCGCCGCCGAAGAACTGGGCGTGACCTCGGCCAATGTCGCCGAACTGTCCGCTGCGCCGACCACCAACCCGGAAATCAACCGGTTGCTGGGCACCGAAGGCGAGATGGGCAAGATGATGGGGCTGGATAACGCCTTCGCCAAGAACATCATCATGCAGGTCGGCAACTATGGCGAAGTGTTCGAAAAGAACATCGGCGCCAGCACCTCGATCGGTCTGGCGCGCGGTCTGAACGCGCAGTGGACCGATGGCGGCCTGCTGTACACCCCGCCCTTCCGCTAAGACCTTTGGCCGGGGCGCAGTTTGCTGCGCCCCGCGCCGCCTTGAACCAAAGCTGACGGCCTGCCGACGGTTTACACAAGAACCGGATCGGAACGACAAGAACACCGGGACAACACCGGGAAAATACCGGGCCACGCCAACGGGCCGCACTGACGGGGAAACATCTCATGACGTCGCTTACCGATCCGCAAGCGGGGTCGTTCCGGCTATCCATGCTGCTGAACGATACGCGCTACCGATCCTACACGTTCCAGTTCATCGCGTTGATGTGCATCATCGCGCTGTTCGGATACCTGGGCGTGAACCTGGCGGCGAACCTTGAAAAGGCCGGGTTGAACATCTCGTTCGACTTCCTTGGATCGCAGTCCGGTTACGACATCAACCAGCGGCCCATCGACTACAACAGCCAATCGACGCATCTGCGGGCCGCCGTGGTTGGCATCATGAACACCCTGATCGTCGCCTTTCTGGCCTGCATCACGGCAACCGTGCTGGGGGTCGCTGCAGGCATCGCGCGGCTGTCGCCGAACTGGCTGTTGCGCAAACTGATGGCGGTTTATGTCGAAGCGTTTCGCAACGTGCCGGTGCTGATCTGGATCCTGATCATCTTCTCGATCATGACCGCCGTGATGCCACCGCCGAACGCCTTTCGCGGCGATAATCCGACCGCGACCATGGTGATGGGTGCCTTTGCCTTTACCAACCGTGGCGCCTATGCGCCTTGGCCGATCTGGGGCGACGGGTCGTGGGTGGTGGTTGCGACCTTCCTCGCGTCCATTGTCGGCGCGGTGCTGTATCGCCGCCACACCACCAAGGTGCTGTATGACACCGGGCGGTTGATGCCGCGCGGCTGGCCGACGCTGGCCATCCTGATCCTGCCCGCCGTTGCGATGTTCTATATTATGGGCCGGCCGATCACGCTGGATTATCCGGTGTTGAAGGGATTCAACTTTGCCGGCGGCATCAACATGCTGGGCTCGCTGATCGCGCTGTGGTTCGCGCTGGCGGTCTATACCGGCGCGTTCATCGCGGAAAACGTCCGTGCCGGCATTCAGGCGGTGTCCAAGGGCCAGACCGAGGCGGCGGCCTCGCTGGGCTTGCGCCCGAACCGGATCATGAGCCTTGTGGTGCTGCCGCAGGCCTTGCGCGTGATCATCCCGCCGCTGATTTCCAACTATTTGAACATCACCAAGAATTCGTCGCTGGCCATCGCGGTGGGTTATATGGACGTCACCGGCACGCTGGGAGGGATCACGCTCAACCAGACCGGTCGCGCCATCGAATGCGTGCTGCTTTTGATGGCGTTCTACCTGACGATCTCGCTGTCGATTTCGGCGGTGATGAACGTGTACAACAATTCGATCAAGCTGAAGGAACGTTGAGATGCCCGCCAGCACGCCTTCAGGGACAAAGGCCTTCGTGCGCCGCGACTTGCTGCCACCTTCGGCCCCGCCAATCGGCGAAGCCGGCGCGGTGAAATGGCTGCGCGAGAACCTGTTTTCCTCGCCGGCCAATGCGCTGATGACCGTGATCTCGGTTATGGTACTTGGCTGGCTGGTGCAGGCCGTCTGGCCGTGGCTGTCGAACGGGGTCTGGACCACCACATCGCTGGCCGCGTGCCGCGATGTGTTGCAGGGGGAAACCGGGGCCTGTTTTTCGGTGCTGGCGGAACGCTGGAACCAGTTGCTGTTCGGGTTCAAATATCCGCCGGACCAGTACTGGCGCCCGGCGCTTGCTTTTGTGCTGCTGTTTCTGGCGGGCGCGCCGGTGCTGTTCTTCAACCTGCCGCGCCAGTTGCTGATCGTGACGGCGGTCTATCCGTTTCTGGCGTTCTGGCTTATCTGGGGCGGGTCGGTGACTGTGCCGCTGTTTGCCGGGCTGGGCTTTGTCGCGGGCGCCGTGGCGTTTCAGGCGCTGGCGAAACAGGCGATGGCGCAGGCCGCGCTGGCGGCGGTGATCGCCGCCGTGGTGGTCTGGTGGATCGGCGGACAGATCAATGCGCAGGTCATGGTGCTGCAACCCGTGGCCAGCCGCGATCTGGGCGGGTTCATGTTGAACATGATCCTGGGCGTCACCTGCGTATCGCTGTCGCTGCCCATCGGCATCCTGTTGGCGCTGGGGCGGCGGTCGGACATGCCGATCATCAAGTGGATCTGCGTGATCTTCATCGAATTCGTGCGCGGTGTGCCGTTGATCACGCTGTTGTTCGTGGCCAACGTGGTGCTGGGCTATTTCCTGCCGCCCGAGGTGACGTTCGACCTGATCCTGCGGGTGATCATCATGATCACGATGTTCGCATCGGCCTATATCGCCGAGGTGATCCGCGGCGGATTGGCCGCCCTGCCCAAGGGGCAATACGAGGCGGCCGACAGTCTTGGCCTTGATTATGCGCAGTCGATGCGGCTGATCATCCTGCCGCAGGCGCTGAAGATCTCGATCCCCGGCATCGTCAACGTGGCGGTGGGTCTGTTCAAGGATACCACGCTGGTGTCGGTCATTTCGATGTTCGATCTGGTCGGCATGATCCGTGGCCCGATCCAGGGTGCCACGGAATGGAACGGCGTGTATTGGGAGCTTTTCGGCTTCGCCGCCTTGCTGTTCTTCATCGTCTGCTATGGCATTTCGCAATATTCGCAGTGGCTGGAACAACAGCTGCGCACCGATCACCGCTAAGAAGGAACCGGTTGCATGGACGGACAGACACAGACCCCCGCCGGGATGAAGGTGTTCGACGAGGTCGCCATCGCGATCGAGAAGATGAACAAGTGGTTCGGCACCTTTCACGTCCTGCGCGACATCGACCTGACCGTGCATCGGGGCGAACGGATCGTGATTGCCGGCCCGTCCGGTTCGGGCAAATCGACGCTGATCCGCTGTGTCAACGCGTTGGAGGAACACCAGAAGGGCCGCATCACCGTGGATGGCACCGTGTTGTCATCGGACCTGAAGAACGTGGACAAGGTGCGGTCCGAGGTCGGGATGGTGTTTCAGCATTTCAACCTGTTTCCGCATCTGACCATTCTGGAAAACTGCACGCTGGCGCCGATCTGGGTGCGCAAGACGCCGAAACGCGAGGCCGAGGAAATCGCGATGCATTTCCTGACCAAGGTGAAAATTCCGGAACAGGCCAACAAATATCCCGGGCAGTTGTCGGGCGGCCAGCAACAGCGCGTCGCCATCGCGCGGTCGCTGTGCATGAAACCCAAGATCATGCTGTTCGACGAACCCACATCGGCACTTGACCCCGAAATGATCAAGGAAGTGCTGGATACCATGGTGCAACTGGCCGAAGAGGGCATGACCATGATCTGCGTGACGCATGAAATGGGGTTCGCACGGCAGGTGGCGAACCGGGTGATCTTCATGGATCAGGGCCAGATCGTCGAACAGAACGAGCCGGAAGAATTTTTCAACAACCCGCAATCCGACCGCACCAAGCTGTTCCTGTCGCAGATCCTTGGACATTGACCCACAGGTCTAGGTCAGGTCGCGCGGCGTGACGAAGGTCTGTGCGGTGGCCATGCCCCATCCGACCGCAGCCCAGTCGGTTAGGGCAAATTGCATCACGACGGTGCCGCAGGTCGGCATGTCGGCAAAGCGTGGATGATCCAGCGGGCGGGCTACGATCTGGGCCACGAAATCGCTGAGCCCGGGGGTGTGGCCCAGCAGCAGCACGCAGTGGCCCCGGGCATGTTCGCGTAGCGCGGTCAGGATGGCCGCGGGGTGGGCGTGATAAAGCGCTGGCAGAACCTGTGCAACCACCGGTCCCAGCCCCAATCCTGCCAGCGTTTCCAGCGTGCGCCGCGACGAGGATGTCAGCACCAGATCGGGCACCAGACCCTGCGCGGCCAGCCATGCCCCCATCATGGGTGTTGCACGCCGGCCACGATCGTTCAGCGGGCGGTCATGGTCGGGCAGGTCGGGATCGTCCCACGCGGATTTGGCATGGCGCATCACGATCAGGCGCAGCGGGTCCGCCGTCGGCGTCACCGTGGCATCCGCGGTTTCACGCGCGGTTCAGTGGACCGGATCAACGACCCGGCGCCATGTTCGGTGAACAGTTCCAACAGGCAGGCGTTCGGCACCCTGCCGTCAAGGATGACAACGGCGCGAACACCTTCGTCCAGCGCCTTCAGCGCAGTTTCCGCCTTTGGGATCATGCCGCCCGCAATGGTGCCATCCGCGATCATCGCGGTCACCTCGTCGGGGGTCATTTGCGTGACGACCTCGCCCGCCTTGTTCTTGATGCCGGCCACATCGGTCAACAGCAGCAACCGGTCGGCCTGCAACGCGCCCGCGATGGCCCCGGCGGCAGTATCGCCGTTGACGTTATAGGTTTCGACAGGGTTCATGCCGGTGGCCACCGGGGCCACCACGGGAATGATGCCCGCGGCGAACAGGTCGCGCAGCACCTGCACGTTCATCTCGATCGGCCGGCCGACAAAGCCCAGTTCCGGGTCATCGGGTTCGCAGACCATCAGGTCGTCATCCTTGCCCGACAGGCCCACGGCCCGCCCTCCTTCGTCCATGATCGCCTGCACGATGCGTTTGTTCACGAGGCCCGTCAGCACCATTTCCACCACTTCGACGGTGGCCTGATCCGTCACCCGTTTGCCGCGGACAAAACGCGATTCGATGCCCAGCCGGCCCAGCAGATCGTTGATCATCGGCCCACCGCCATGCACCACCACCGGGTTCACGCCGACCTGCCGCATCAGCACGACATCGCGGGCAAATTCGGCCATGGCGGCGGCATCGCCCATGGCATTGCCGCCGAATTTCACCACCACGATGGCGCCGGAGTAGCGTTGCAGATAGGGCAACGCCTCGGACAGGGTGCGGGCGGTGGCGATCCAGTCACGGTTCATCTGTTGCGGTCTCATGCTGTTATCCTGAAAGGCGGGTCCCGTCGGTGGTAACGGGCGAATGCCGCGCTGCCAAGACCTGCGTTGCGGGTGCGGCTGGGGGTGATAGGATCGCTGCAACACAGGGAGCCCGGCGCATGGCACGACAAAAGACCCTTCTGCTGACCGGGGCCAGTCGCGGTATCGGTCATGCCACCGTGCGCCGGTTCAATTCCGAAGGCTGGCGGGTCATCACCTGTTCGCGGCAACCGTTCCCGGATGAATGCCCCTGGGGTGGCGGGGTGGACAATCACGTGACGCTGGATCTGGCCGATCCGAAAAGCACCATCGCGGCGGTCGAGGAAATCCGCGACCGCATCGACGGCAAGCTGGACGCGCTGGTGAACAATGCGGGTATTTCGCCGAAAGGCGCGGGGGGCAGCCGATTGTCGGCGCTGGACACCGACCTGCGCACCTGGGGACAGGTGTTTCATGTGAATTTCTTCGCCTCCATCGTGCTGGCGCGCGGGTTGCAGCACGAGTTGGTGGCGGCCAAGGGGTCGATCGTCAATGTCACCTCGATTGCCGGCAACGAGGTGCATCCGTTTGCGGGCGCGGCCTATTCCACGTCCAAGGCGGCGCTGAAGGCGTTGACGCGCGAAATGGCCCATGATTTCGGGCCCTTGGGCGTGCGGGTCAACGCGATTGCCCCGGGCGAGATCGAAACCGCGATCCTGTCGCCCGGCACCAAAAAGCTGACGGAACCGATCCCGCTGCGCCGTCTGGGTCAACCGGCCGAAGTGGCGGCAACGATCTTTTTCCTGTGTTCCGACGCGGCGAGTTACATTTCCGGCACCGAAATCGAGATCAACGGCGGCCAGCACGTGTGAGCGGCCGCCGAGGGGGCGCTGCCCCCGCCCGTGCCGGACCCCCCGGGATATTTGGAAACCAGAGAAGCCGGGACCTAGACCAGTGTGGCGATCAGGGCGCGCAGCGTCGGGATGCCGTCGCCCTTTTCCGCCGAGGTCACGATCAATTCGGGATAGGCGGCCGGGTGTTTCGCCAGCGCGCCGCGCACCTGCACCAGCACGGCGTCCAGTTCTGCCGCGCTGATCTTGTCCACCTTGGTCAGCACGGCCTGAAAGGTGACGGCGGCGCGGTCCAGCAGGTCAAGGATTTCCTCGTCCACCGCCTTGACGCCATGGCGGCTGTCGATCAGCACAAAGGCGCGGCGCAGGGTCGGCCGCCCGGCGAGGTATTGTTTCAGCAGCGCCTGCCATTTCTGCACCACGGCGACCGGTGCATTGGCAAAGCCGTAGCCGGGCAGATCGACGAGGTAATGCGTGTCGCCCGCGGTGAAGAAGTTGATTTCCTGGGTGCGACCCGGCGTGTTGGACGCCCGCGCGATCATGCGCCGCCCGGTCAATGCGTTGATCAGCGACGATTTGCCAACGTTGGACCGCCCGGCAAAGCACACCTCCAACCGGTCGGCAGGGGGCAGGCCGGACATCGCGACCACGCCTTTGACGAATTCCACCTGCCCGGTCAGCAGTTTGCGACCGGTTTCGGCATCTTCGGGCGTGGGCTCATCGGCCAATGGAAAGGGCAGGGCGTCGGTCATGCCGGGCGGACCTGATCGCCAAGGACGATGCGTGCGCCGCTGGTGACGCGCGCATAGACGCCAAAATCCTGATGGCCCCAGCCGGTGTTAAGGGCAGCCAGCGTATCGGCATCGTCCTGTCCGGTCACCGGATTGCCGCAGGTGGCACGGCAGCGGGTGATCGGTTCGACGATCTCGACCGTGGCGGCGCCAAGGGTGATCCGCTGTCCGATCAGGTCGCGTTCATGCTGCACCGGCCAGCCATCGACCCAGATATTGGCGCGAAAGCGGTGCGGCGACAGGTCGGTGCCCATGCGGTGTGACAGAGCGCGCAGGGTGCTGCTGCTGGCCAGCGCGATCCACGGGTCGGGCACATCCGTCATGGCCTGCCCGGACAGAGCTACCACATGGCTGGGCGCCGGGCGGTTATCGGGCCAGAGCGGTGCCAGCCAGGCGACCAGGGTTGCGCTTTCGGCCAACGGGTCCAGCGTCAGCGCGGGCCGGCGCGGATGCGACAGCGTGATGCGGCCATCGGGTTGCGTCATGGCGCGCACGGCCATCAGATCGGGACAGGCGACGCCGCGCAGGAAGTTGGACTTTGCCTGCCAGTCTGTGGGCTGACCGGTGAATTTTGCGGCCTCGTGCGCTACGGCGTAGTGCCGGTCGCCTGGCAGCACGGCGTCCGTCGTCAGATCGACCGCTGTCAGGTCCTCATAACCGATCGACTTGATCGGGTGGCGGACAATGCGGTCGATCGTTGCGGTCATTTACCCTTGCCGTCCGGGGCGGCAGGCTTCTTGCGGAAGCTGGACAGGATGTTGCCGAACACATCCGGTTTGTAGCCATGGCTGCGCATGATCAGGTACTGCTGCGAGAAGGTGATCAGGTTGTTCACGATCCAGTAGAGCACCAGACCCGACGCAAAACTGCCCAGCATGAACATGAACACCCAAGGCATCCAGGCAAAGATCTGCGCCTGCATCGGGTCCGGCGGGGCCGGGTTCAGTTTCTGTTGCAGCCACATCGAAATGCCGAGGATGATCGGCAAGATGCCCAGCGACAGGATGAAGAAGATGCTGTCCGGGCCCGGCGTCGCATAAGGCAACAGGCCGAACAGGTTCAGGATCGAGGACGGGTCCGGCGCCGACAGGTCTTTGATCCAGCCGATCCACGGCGCATGGCGCAGTTCCATGGTGACGAAAATCACCTTGTAGAGCGAAAAGAAGATCGGGATCTGGATCAGGATCGGCAGACAGCCGGCGGCGGGGTTCACCTTTTCCTTCTGATACAGTTCCATCATTTCCTTTTGCAGGCGCTGACGGTCGCTGCCCGCACGTTCCTTGATCTTTTCCATCTCGGGCTGCAGTTCTTTCATCCGCGCCATCGAGGCGTAGGATTTGTAAGCCAGCGGAAACACCAGCGCCTTCAGGATCAGGGTCAGCCCGATGATTGCCCAACCCATCGATCCGGCAACACCCAGTCCGGCCAGCCCGGCGTTCAGCCAGTGCAGCGTGGCGAAAATCGGTTTCGTCAGGAAAAAGAACCAGCCCCAGTCGATGGAATCCAGAAACCGGTCGATCCCGCCGGCGTTCTGATAGGTTCGGATGGTTTCCCATTCCTTGGCGCCGACGAACAAGCGGGTCGTCACGCTGTCCGACTGACCTGCAGCGAGCGTGCGGGTGGGCAGGACGGCCTCGGTCTGGTAGATATCGCGGGCCGGGTCGTGCTTGATCACGGATTTGAACGCGGTGCCGGCGTTGGGGATCAGCGTGGACATCCAGTAGTGATCGGTAAAGCCGATCCAGCCGTTGGAGGCGACCTGCGTGACCTCGGCCGGTAGGCCTTCGCGTTCGTTCACGTCGAAGTCAGTGATGGCGTTGTATTTTTCCTCGGTCAGGGTCCCGTCCGCCATGGCAACCACGCCCTCGTGCAGGATGAAGAATTTCTTCAGGTCGCTGGGTTCGCCATGGCGCGCCAGCAGGCCGAAGGGTGCAAGGCTGACGCTTTCCGTGCCGGCATTGGTAACGGATTGCGTGACGGTGAAGAGGAAATTCGCGTCCACCGCAATGGTGCGGGTAAAGGTCAGGCCTTTGCCATTGTCCCAGGTCAGCATCACCGGCGAGGCCGGGGTCAGGCGGCTGCCTTCGGGGGCGGACCAGAGCGTGGTGGGGCCCGGCACGTCGGCCGGAAGCAAACCTGCCCCCGCCGCCCAGCCATACAGGGCATAATGGGCGTCCTTGTCGCCCTGTGGCCGCATGACCGTGACAATGGATGCGTCTGGGGCAAGGGTCTCGCGGAAATCCTTCAGGCGGATGTCATCGATCCGTCCGCCAAGCAGGGAAAGGCTGCCTTGCAGGCGCGGGGTTTCGATGCTGACGCGCGGCGAGTCGACATGGTTGCGTGGCAACATGTTCTACGGCAAGCGCCAGAT
>JBGSJU010000076.1:0-3981 GCA_041741655.1 Rhodobacterales bacterium | reverse complement strand
GGGCGCTTCGATGACGTCAGCGGTTGCGACCGTCTCGTGCCCCACCGCGCGTCCCGCCAGCGCCATCAGCGCGGGGGCCTTGTCCTTCAACTCGATCACCACGCGCTGCGCGGTCTTGGGACCGATGCCGCGCGCGGCGCGAAAGGCCCCCACATCGCCCAAGGCAATCGCCCGCCCCACGCCTTCGGGACCCAAGGCGCCCAGAATGGCCAGCGACACCTTGGCCCCCACGCCCTGCACGGTCATCAGCAACCGGTGCCATTCCTTTTCCAGCACGGTCGGAAAGCCATAGAGCTGCAACAGATCCTCGCGCACGATCAGGTCGATATAAAGCGACACCGCCGAACCCGGCCCGGGCAGGCCCGCCAGCGTGCGGTCGGAACAGAACACAAGGTATCCGACGCCGCGCACATCGATCAGCACATGATCATCGGCGCGGTAATCCAGAATACCCGATATCCGCCCGATCATCGGGACATCCCGGCGCGTTGATCGGCATCGGCCCGCGCAATCGCCGCCGCCAGCACGCCCTGCGACCGTGCGTGGTGCGCATGGCAGATCGCGATCGCCAGTGCATCCGTCGCATCGGGGCCCGCCAGCACGACGCCGGGCAATTGCAGCCGCACCATGTGATCGACCTGCACCTTGGCGGCATGGCCGACGCCGACCACGGTTTTCTTGATCTGGTTCGGCGCATATTCCCCGACCGGCAACCCCGCCATCGCCGGCGCCAGCACGGCAATCCCGCGCGCTTGCCCCAGTTTCAGCGTCCCCGCGCCATCCTTGTTCACAAAGGTCTGTTCCACCGCCGCGGCATCGGGCCGGTATTCGGCGATGATGGCGCAGATCTGCCGATACAACGCCACCAGCCGCGGCGGCAATGCATCCCCTTCGGACCGGCACACACCATTGGCGACATGGCTGATCCGGCTGCCTGCCACGTCGATCACGCCCCAGCCCATGCAGCGCAAACCCGGGTCGATGCCGATAATTCGCACGATTTCGCCCTACCCTGTTGCTTTTTCGCCTCAGTAGCACGAAACGCGAACGTAGGCCAAGCGGAATGCAGGGGCCGGGCCTGTCCGGCCGTCTTTGGTGTCAGTTCACAGAACCGCCATCTCTCCGCCGCATTTCCGCCATGATGTCGCACATTTTTTGTGCAAAACACAGGTTTTTCGTGGTCCGGACCAGGGAAGGAATGATTTTCCATCTTGCGTCAAGCTGTCGTTTTGCGTTTATTTTGTGAAAATTTGGACTCATGCGTGCCCCGCATGGGTCACTTGCGTTTTCGTCCATTGTGCAAATGCGGCAAGGATCCTAGCTGGGGGTCATCGATGGCATCACGCCATCACGACATTCAACGTCCAAAGGATCGTTCAAATGGCTTTCTATGACAACGCCCGCATCGCCCACGGCCTGGGCTTTGCAACCCGCATCTCGACCGTCTTCACCCGCATGGCCGAGGCTGTGAGCGCTTGGAATGACGCTCGCGTGACCCGCAAGGCGCTGGCGCAACTGACCGACCGCGAACTGGAAGATATCGGACTGTGCCGTGGCGACATCGATCTGGTGGTCAATCGCCGCTGATCGCTTGCCTCGTCGCGGCCGCAGGACGTGGTCCTGCGACACCATAACCTGCAACGCCGCGTCCGAACTGGACGCGGCGTTGACGTTTCTGCGGAGCGGGGGTTTGCAGCCGGGGTCGCCCGAAGGCCGCACAGACCAGCCGATCCGCCCCCAACCCGAAAGATCTGGCTGAAATAGGAAACGCCGCGGCCACGCAATCAGGCGGCCGCGGCGTTTTCAGTGTCCCGCGACCGCGGGTGGAGGGAACCGGAACGTGACGTGAGTGAGAGGCGCGTCAATCGTCCGGTCTTCGCAACTGGCCCCTGCAAAACGGGGTAACTCATCAACCATCCCGCCGATTGGTCAGTTCAACAGCGCCTTGGCCTGCGTCACGACAAACTGCGTTGCCGCATCAGGCGCCAGCACAACCGCCGCGAAACGTTCCGCCGACGACCCGGACCGCAGACCGTCCAGACGATCGTTGTAGGCCGCATCCCCGATCGCCCCCAGAACCAGCGCCTTGAACGCCATTCCGGCGACCAACACCATCACCAGACCGCGCAGCGGCATCTGGCGTCGCGTTTTGAGGGCCCGGAAAACGATCAGACCATCTTCGGCGACCACAGCCCGGTAACCGTGCACCATGCGGGCCCGTTCGCGTGCGATCCGGGCCAACCGCATGTCGAAATCTTCATAGACCTTCGCATTTTCATCGTACATTTGGCAGCATCCGTCTGTCTGGTCCCCACCATACCGGTTTTTTATGCGCATCAAATGTGGCGAAATTTGGGCAGCGCCCCATTGCGAACGCATTCCAGCGGCAATTTCGTCAGAGTTTTCCAAGCATTAGCGTGGACCATTCACCAATGTCCTCGCGTTCGATCAGATTGATCCCGTGGCGCGCATAATGGGCCGTAACCTCGTCCGCTTGCCCCGTCAGGATGCCCGACAGAATCGCGCGCCCCCCCGGACATAGATTCGCCGCCATTGGCGAGGCCAGATCCAGCAGCGGGCCTTTGAGGATATTCGCAAACACCAGATCGAAGGGCGCGGCAGCCTGCAATACCGGATGGTCGAACCCCGCCGCCTCGATGCAGGTCAGCCGGTCGGCCAGCCCGTTGGCCTCGGCATTGGCGCGGGCCACATCCACCGCGACCGGGTCGATGTCGGACGCCAGCATCTGCCCGGGATACATCCGCGCCGCCGCCATCGCCAGAACGGCAGTGCCGCAGCCGACATCGACCACGTTCTTTGCCACGAAGCCTTGGGTCACCAGCCGGTCCAGTGCGCGGAGGCAGCCCTGCGTGGTGCCATGATGCCCGGTGCCGAAAGCCATATTGGCCTCGATCAGCAAGGCCTCGACGCCACCCGGCACCTTGTCGGCATCATGGCTGCCATAGACAAAGAACCGCCCCGCCACCACGGGAACCAATTCGCGTTTCACATGCGCCACCCAGTCGGTTTCGGGCAGTTCCGACACCGCAAAGGGCCGCGCGCCATAGGCCGCCGCCAGCAGGTCCAGCACAATCTCGTCGGGCGGATCGGTGAAATAGGCACCGACCTCCCACAATCCGGACCCGTCCTCGATCTCGAACACGCCGATGCCGTGGGGTTCGGGGTCGATGACTTCCAACGCCTCGCCAAGCGCCTCGGCTTGGTCCTTGCCGGGAAGGGTGGTCAGCGCGGTGAATGTGGGCATCGGGGCCTCCTGTCAGGGTTGCCCTGCCGGTAAGCCGCGCGCCCGGTCTGGTCAAGGGTCGGGTCAGGGAAAGGGTCGGGCCAAGGATCGGGCCAAGGATCGGGTCAAGCGGGCTTGACGGTGCCGTTTGCGGCGTCGGCGGCTTCCGCCGCATCGGCCCGGTCGCGCAGTCGCGTGACCAGCCGCCACCCCATCCACGCCGCCAGCGTGCCCGCCACGATATTGGCCAGCCCCTGCGCCCAGACCACGCCTTCGGCCCCGGCCCACAGCCCCAGCACAAAGGCGAACGGCGCCATCAGGATGCCATCGCGGAACCAGTTCGACGCAGTCGCCCACAGGGGTCGCCCCAGATTGTTGAACGCCGCATTCGACACGAACAGCGCACCGGTGAATACGAACGACCCGGCCGCGACATGGGTAAAGGCATGCACCACCTCGGCCCCGTCGGGTGTCAGGTTGAACCCCGTTGCAATCCAGTCCGACGCCAGCGCCATCAGCGCCCATGCGACCCCGGTATAGATCGCGCAGAATTTCAGCGCGTCGATATAGGCTTGCCGCACGCGATGCGTCAGCCCGGCGCCGTGGTTCTGCCCGATGATGCCGCCAATCGCGCCGGACAGCGCAAAGATGCCGCCGAACGCCAGAATTTGCAGCCTCGCCACAACGCCAAGGCCCGCCACGGCGCTGTCGCCATGTTCGGCCATCGCGCGCACCAG
>JBGSJU010000075.1:0-2463 GCA_041741655.1 Rhodobacterales bacterium | reverse complement strand
GGCCGGGCCCCGGCAACACGGTCGGCCGCCGCCAAGCGCGCTGTCCCCGTCGCCTGCCTACTTGCAGCTTGGTCGGGGGGGCGGTAGGCACGGTTCGATCCGATGCTTGACCCGAACGGCCCCTGAACGCCCCCCGAACGGCCCCCGAAAGGACCCCGCGATGACCGATCCCGTGCTTGATGTTGCCTCGTCCGTAACCGCCGATGAACTGCGCGCCTTCATCGAACGCTATGAACGGCTGGAGGCGGAAAAGAAGGACATCGCCGACCAGTTGAAAGAGGTGATGGCCGAAGCCAAGGGCCGCGGCTATGACACCAAGGTGCTGCGCAAGATCATCGCGCGGCGCAAGCGCGACCGCGACGATCTGGCCGAGGAAGAGGCCGTGATGGAGTTGTATCTGAACGCGCTTGGGATGATCTGACACCGCCGATACGCGGCGGCGGGCCATCGCGGCCCGCTGTTTCTGGACGCGATCAGGGCGCGATCAGGGTCACGCCGGGGATCCGGGCGATGGTGTACAGGTCTTCTTCGTAGCCCTCGGTGACATCGGCCACCAGATCATCGGTCCAGCCGTCCAGATCGACGACTTCCACGATCTGGTCGCGCTGCACGAATTTGTCCAGAAACGCCGAAATCACCCGCCGTTTCTGCATTTCCGTCATCACGGGATGCTCCTTCAGGTAACTGCGAAACCGCGACATGCCTTCGCGGGTCATGAGTTCGGCCAGCAGATCAAAGGCTCCGGTGATCTTCACATTGGGTTCGATCCCGGCCATTTCGCGCAGCAACGTGCCCCAGATCAGCGGCGTATCCTCGTTGGCCCAAGCGACGATGTCGATCGCCGGCAGCGTGCGGCGCAGATCCACGATCAGGCGGGACCACGCCAGTTCATGGACATCGGTGCGGGCCAGATAGCCCGCGAATTTCGCCGCGTCCGCCTGCGCCGCCAGCGCGGGCAGAAAGCTTGCCGGATTGCGCAGACCCAGAAACAGCGTGATCGTGTCGCCAGCAAAAAGGTCGGCGATGGCGGCCAAGCGGTCACTGGCGCGCCGGTACAGCATGCCGCCGTCCAGAACATGCGTCGGTTTTGCGAAAAGATGTTCAAAGGACAGGATCAGGCGTTCGGGTTCCGGCTGGCCGTCGGATTGCACTTGCGCCAGCAATTGCCGCCGCATGGCTGCACCATCGACCGCCGCGCCGCCCTGTGCTGTCACCGCATGGCGCAGGGATGCGCGGTAAAGCGAGGGATGTGGCACCGAAATGCCGCGTGCGGCAAAGGGTGCCGCATTGCGCAGCAGGCTTTTCAGCAGGCGGCCTTCGTCCGTGACATGCGCGCCTGCGTGAAGCACGATCTGCATCTGGGTCCGCCCGTTCCCGCAAGTTCCAGCGCAAAAGTTACGCGCGCGGTTCTGGACAGTCAAACCGGATTGCGGCAACACGTCTGCATGGCCGATATCCCGTTTTCCACCCGCGCCCGGCGTCTGTCGCTGCCGTCCCTCTGGGGGGTCGGGGCGATCGTGATCGCCGTGGCGGTGCTGTTGCCGATCCTGTCGGTGGTCTGGATCGCGCTGTTTCCGGCCGACAATATCTGGCCGCATCTGCTCGCCACGACGCTGCCGCGCTATCTGTGGAACACCGCCCTGCTGATGCTGCTGGTGGGGGGGATTGCCGGGGTGACGGGCACCGGCACCGCGTGGCTGGTGGCGCGTTACCGCTTTCCGCTGTCGGGCCTGCTGGAATGGGCGCTGCTGCTGCCGCTGGCGATCCCGGCCTATGTCGGGGCCTATGCGCTGGTCGATTTTTTGGAATACGCCGGGCCGGTACAGACGGCCCTGCGCGACCTGATGGGGTGGCAATCGTCGCGCGACTACTGGTTTCCGCCGGTCCGGTCGCTGGGCGCGGCGGCCATCGTGCTGGCGGCGGCGCTTTATCCCTATGTCTATCTGCTGGCCCGCGCGGCGTTCCGCGAACAATCCGCGTCCGCCGAAGAGGTCGCCACGTCGCTGGGTGCGGGTGCCTTTGCGCGGTTCCGCCGGATCGGTCTGCCGCTGGCGCGCCCCGCGATTGCTGCCGGCATCGCCATCGCGATGATGGAAACGGTCAATGATTTCGGCACGGTGGACTATTTCGGGGTCCAGACGCTGACCACCGGCATCTTTACCGTCTGGCTGGATGGATCGAACGCGGGCGGCGCGGCGCAGATCGCCTGTGTCGTGCTGGTGGTGGTGATCCTGCTGGTCGCGCTGGAACGGGCCAGCCGCGCGCGGCAACAGTTCTTCAACCTGTCGGCGCGGCACCGTCCGGTGGATCGCGCACGGCTGCCGGGCGTGATGGGATGGGGGGCGACGCTGGTGTGTCTGGTGCCGTTTCTGGTGGGGTTCGTGCTGCCCACCGCGGTCATCATGGGCCACGCGCTGGCCAAGGCGGACCGTTGGCTTGACCCGGCGCTGTACGCGGCGGCGC
>JBGSJU010000074.1:0-5681 GCA_041741655.1 Rhodobacterales bacterium | reverse complement strand
CAGCCCGGCGATGGGCAGGGGCAGGTCGGCCAGCACGCGGCCATCCGCCGCCACCACGAACCCGCCATCAATCCGGGTCAGATGGTTCACCGCCAGCGCCATGTCGGCGTATTCGGCCCCCACGCTGGCGATGTTGTGGTGATCGTGGCAGACGGTGGCGGCGATGGCCCCGCGCCGCAAACCGAACCCCTGCACGAACCCCGTGGCGATATTGTCGTTCACCCCGTGGCGTTCGATCACCGCGATGCGGATCATGTCGCGGGCTATGTCGGGGCGTTTGTCGCCATCGGTGACGGGAATGTCGTGGTGCAGGTGTTCGGTGATGATCCGGCCCTCGACGATGCCGATGACGTCGGTTGCGGTGCGGTTGGCGGGGCTGCGGAAATCGGCGGCACTGACAACGCGTGCGCGCACCGATCCGCGCCCGATATCGGGCATGGGGGCACGGGCGGCAAAGGCGGCAGCGTCCGCCAGCACCCCGCCGGACCAGACCCTGCGCACATCGCAGGCGTCAAGGCTGCCCACCGCCACGATATCTGCCCGCTTGCCCGGCGCGATCTGGCCGCGATCTTTCAGCCCGAACGCCTCGGCCCCCGACAGGGACGCGGCGCGATAGGCGGCCAAGGGGGGCACGCCAAGGCCGATCAGGGTGCGGATCATGTGGTCCAGATGGCCTTCCTCGGCGATGTCCAAGGGGTTCCGGTCATCGGTGCAGAGCGCCATGTAGGGGGAGGTCGCGATGGTCAGCAGGGGGGCCAGCGCCTGCAGATCCTTGGACACCGACCCCTCGCGGATCAGCACGCGCAGGCCCTTTTGCAGTTTCTCGCGCGCCTCGGCCACCGTCGTCGCCTCGTGTTCGGTGCGGATCCCAGCGGCGACATAGCCGTTCAATCCCTTGCCGGTCAGTTGCGGACAGTGCCCGTCCACATGCCCGCCCGCGAATAGCGCCAGTTTCGCCAGCAACCCCGCGTCAAGTGCCAGCACGCCGGGATAATTCATCATCTCGGCCAACCCGATGCCGGACGGATGCCCCATCAGGGGGGCCAGATCGGCGGCTTCGATCCGCGCGCCGGCGGTTTCCATGTGGGACGACGGCACGCAGGACGACAGTTGCACGCGGATATCCATCAGCGTGCGTTCGGACGCCTGCTGGAACCAGCGGATGCCGTCCACCCCCAACACATTGGCGATTTCATGCGGGTCGCAGATCGCGGTCGTCACGCCATGCGGCGTCACGCAGCGGTCAAATTCCAACGGTGTCACCAGACTGCTTTCGATATGCAGATGGGTGTCGATGAACCCGGGCACGAGGATCAGGCCGGTCACATCCACCACGCGCGCCGCGTCATAATCCGCGCCGATGCCCACGATGGTATCGCCGCAGATCGCCACATCGCCCGCGATCAGGTCACCGGTGACGACGCAAAACACCTGCCCCCCGCGCAGCACCAGATCGGCAGTGTCCGCGCCCGCGCCTTGGGCAATACGTTTGTCCAGCATGATGTCCTCCGTTTCATGTCAGCCTGCCGCGCGTGTCGCGTTAAACTTGCATGGAATTGCGACAGGCGGAATGCGCAAGGATCGGGTTTCGCGCGCCGGCCCGCCGCGCCATCCTGATCCTGTCCAGACAGGAGCCGCCGATGATCCGCTTTCACCCGATGTCCACCGACCACGCCACCGCTTATCGCAACGGCGCGCCTGACGCGCATGGCCTGCCGCCCGAACGCCATCTGTCGGACGGCGCCGGAAACCCCTGCCGCCATTGCCTGCGGATGATCCCGAAAGGAGCGGGCATGCTGGTGCTGGCCTATCGCCCCTTCGCCACGCTGCACCCCTATGCCGAGGTCGGGCCGGTGTTCCTGTGCGCTGAAGATTGCGCGGTGTTTGACGGTGATGGCGTGCCCGAGGTGTTCACGACCAGCCCAGATTATCTGCTGAAAGGCCATGGCCCGGACGAACGCATCGTCTATGGCACTGGCCGGATCACGCCTGCGGCTGAAATCCCGGCCCAAGCCCAGGCGGTGCTGTCCGATCCGCGGATTGCGTTTGTTGATGTGCGATCCGCGCGGAACAACTGTTGGCAGGCGCGGATCCGGCGGGCGTGACCGTCTGGCCTCTTGCGGCAACGCGGCATTTGCGGCGATAAGGCGGAGACGACAGCGGAGCCCCTGACATGACCCCAGACGCCCCCGAAACCAAGATCGTGGACCAATGGCGCGTCGCTTGCGACGGCGGCGAAGGCGCGCTGGGTCATCCCCGCGTCTGGCTGTCTTTACCGCATGACACCGGGATGGTGGACTGTCCCTATTGCGATTGCCGGTTCGTGCATCGGGATTTTGCCGCCAAGGTCTGACGCCGGGTCTTTATGGTTCCTGAAGTGGCATCAGGACGCGGTGTGATACGCGTCGTGCCGGGCCAGCACCGTCAGCGCCAGGGTCAGCATTTCGCGGATGCGGGCCGGGTCTTCGCCAGAGGCGCGCTGGGTGATCGCCAGCCCGATTTGTTCGCCCAAATATTTTGCGCCAACTGTGACGGGCAAGGTGCCTGGCCAGTCGCCGAGGTCCCGGCAGGATTGCAGGAACGCCGCATAGGCGGCTTGTCCGGCCGCGTCGATCTCGTCCACCCTCGCGCGGGTCAGCGGCCCCAGTCGATGCTTGCCTGCCCGCATCTTGTTGAACAGGCAGCCGGTTTCCATCCGCGGGTCGTCGCAGGCAAAGTCGATCAGCGCGTCCAGCGTCTCGCGCAGCCCCATACCGGCGTGCAGGATCACGAACATGTCGGAAAGCACCTGTTCGGCATAGCGGTCGACGACCGCGAGTTTCAGCCCGTCCTCGCTGCCGAACTCGCGGTAGAGTGAGGGCTTCGAGATCCCCGCCATCTGGGTGATCGCGTTGACCGACACATCTGCCGGATCACCCTGCCAATAGGCGGCCATCGCGACGTCGAGGACATCGTCGTTGTTCATTGTTCGCGGTCGCCCACGCGTTGGCGGTTCAAGGTCTGACATTTTTATACCTAATGGTATTTTATTCTTGACACTGCGGTTCTTTGTTTTGTACCACTTGGTAACGGTGACTTCAAGCCGGAACCCATAGGATGACACCCGAAAGGACCACGACCATGCTGAGGACCCTCGTCGCCGCCGCTGCGGCAACCCTGATCTCGAACACTGCCTTCGCCGAAAGCCATGGCCATGGCGGAACCCATGTCGCCCTGGCTGATGTGAAGTGGGAAGACGCACCGCTGCCCGGCGTGCAGTTCGCAATCGCCTGGGGCGAGGACGCAACCGGTGCGGCTTGGCTGTTCAAGATAGACCCCGGCGTGGCCTTGCCGATGCACACGCATACCAGCGACTACTGGGGCCTCACCATTTCCGGCACCTGGGTGCATATCGAGGCGGATGGCACCGAAGCTCCGACTGGCCCGGGCGACTATGCGTTCGTCAAGGGCGGCGATGTCCATGCCGACCGCTGTGACGGCGATGCCCCCTGTATCTTCCTCCTTGACTTCGCCGGCCCCCGCGACGTGGCGCTGGCCAAATAGGCCAAGCCCCCAGCGCGCCGACACCCTGTCTGAGCGCGCGGCGAGCGACCTTCCCGATCTTCTGAACCCCAACAAAAGGAACTTTGACATGAAAGCGACCCTGCTTGGCGCCACTGCGGCCACGGTGCTCTCGACCGCCGCCTATGCCGAAAGCCACGGTCAGGACCTGAAGGCACCTGCCCTTGCTGCGTTCCGGGCCCTCTTTACCGACTTCAGTGCAGAGGGTGTGGCCATGTACATCGCCGAGGACACCATCCAGCACAACCCCTTCGTGCCCACGGGGCGCAATGCGCTGATCGGCTTCCTGCCCGGCCTCAAGGCTTCGAGGATTGCCTATACTAATCACCGCATCCTGCAGGATGGTGACTTTGTCGTGCTGCACAACTCGTTCAAGAATGCCCAGTCCTTTGGCGCCCCCGAGATCGTCACCATCGACATCTACCGCATGGAAAACGGACAAGCCGCCGAGCATTGGGACGCCATCCAGCCCGTCGTGACCCCGACGGCCAGCGGGCGCAGCATGGTCGATGGGGCGACCGCGATCACCGATATGGACAAGACCGCCGCGAACAAGGCGCTGGCGGTGGCGCTGATCGAGGACGTTCTGATGGGCCGCGACCCCGCAAAGATCACCGACTATATCAGTGCGGACAGCTATGCCCAGCACAACCCGTTCATCAAGGACGGGCTGAGCGGGATCGTAGGCGGTGCAGACCCTGACGGCGCAGAACAACATGTTCAAGTACACCAAGATCCACAAGGTGCTGGGCGAGGGCAACTTTGTCCTGACGGTCAGCGAAGGCGAATGGAACGGCACGACGAACGCCTTCTACGACCTGTTCCGGGTCGAGAATGGCAAGATGGTCGAACATTGGGACGTGATCCAGCCCGTCCCGACTGAAGGACTGGCCAATACCAACGGCATGTTCGGCGGTTTCGCCGCCGACTGAGGGCGACCGCTCCGGTCAAGACCCAACATCGGATCGCGCCGGCCTGTCACCTCAAGGCAGTACCGGCGCGATCATCCGGGTGACCGCCGGGCGAGCACAACCGAACAAGCCATGCTTTCTGGACCGGACCGGGCGCGGCGAAGCCGGCCCAGGGTCACGCGCAGCGTTGCCCGGACGCGGCGCACAGGCAAACAGCGGCTGGCAGCAGGATGCGGAACATGGCAAAAGCCGAGCAATGACCTTGGGCAGGAGGATGGCAATGACCGGCACATTCGGCAAGGGATGCCACCTGCATCTGATCGACGGCTCGGCTTATATCTTTCGCGCCTATCATGCGCTGCCGCCGCTCACGCGGAAATCCGATGGCCTGCCGATCGGCGCGGTCAGCGGATTCTGCAACATGTTGCAACGTTATGTCGAAGGCAACTCCGGCGGCGATGTCACCCACGTGGCAGTGGTGTTCGACAAGGGCAGCCACACGTTTCGCAACGACATGTATGACAAATACAAGGCCAACCGCGAGGAAATGCCCGAGGATTTGCGCCCGCAGATCCCGCTGACGCGGACCGCCACGCTGGCGTTCAACATCGCCTGTCTGGAGCAGGAGGGGTTCGAGGCCGACGATATCATTGCCACGCTGGCCTGCCGGGCGCGCGATGCGGGCGGGCGGGTGACGATCATCAGTTCCGACAAGGACCTGATGCAACTGGTCGGCGACGGCGTTGAAATGCTGGACCCGATGAAGGCCAAGGTGATCGACCGCGACGGCGTGTTCGAGAAATTCGGCGTCTATCCTGACCGCGTGGTGGATGTGCAGGCGCTGGCGGGCGATTCGGTCGATAACGTGCCGGGCGCGCCGGGGATCGGGATCAAGACGGCGGCGCTGCTGATCACCGAATTCGGCTCGCTGGAACAACTGCTCGACCGCGCATCCGAAATCCCGCAGCCGAAACGCCGCGAGACGTTGATCAACCATCGCGCGCAGATCGAACTGTCGAAACGGCTGGTGCAACTGGATTGCGCGATGCCGCTGGATGTGGCGCTGGACGATCTGGAGGTGCGGGACCCCGATCCGGACACGCTGCTGGGGTTCC
The DNA here is from genome assembly GCA_041741655.1 of Rhodobacterales bacterium. Lineage (GTDB taxonomy): Bacteria > Pseudomonadota > Alphaproteobacteria > Rhodobacterales > Rhodobacteraceae > UBA9554. The sequence goes on along the minus strand of JBGSJU010000074.1, from coordinate 94 downwards.
TGACGGATATGGAATTCCGTACCCTGACGAAACGCATCGCCGATGCGCTGAAGGTGGCCCCGCCCGCGATCCCCGAGGCGGCGATGGCCGCGCG
>JBGSJU010000073.1:0-2649 GCA_041741655.1 Rhodobacterales bacterium | reverse complement strand
TGGATCACCTCCAGCGCGCGAGTGACGCCGGCTTGCCCCATCGCACCCAGCCCATAGACGAAGGCGCGGCCGATATAGGTGCCCTTGGCCCCCATCGCGACCGCCTTCAGCACGTCCTGACCGGACCGGATGCCGCTGTCCAGATGCACTTCGACCTTGTCGCCCACCGCGTCAAGGATCGGGTCCAGCGCGCGGATCGACGAGATTGCCCCGTCCAGTTGCCGCCCGCCATGGTTCGACACCACGATGGCATCGGCCCCCACGTTCAGCGCGGCACGCGCATCGTCGGCGTCCAGAATTCCCTTCAGGATCACCGGGCCACCCCATTTGTCCTTGATCTTCTTGATCTTGTCCCAATCCAGGGTCGGATCGAACTGTTCCGCCGTCCAGGCCCCCAGCGAGGATGTATCCGAAATCCCCTTCACGTGGCCGACGATATTGCCGAAGGTCCGGCGTTTCGTGCCCAGCATGTTCATGCCCCACGACCATTTCGTGGCCAGATCCGCCATGGTTTTCAGCGTCAGCTTGGGTGGCGCAGACAGGCCGTTCTTCAGGTCCTTGTGGCGCTGGCCAAGGATCTGCAAATCCAGCGTGATCACCAGCGCGGAACATTTCGCATCCTTGGCCCGCTGGATCAGGCGGTTCACGTAATCCTCGTCCTTCATGGTATAAAGCTGAAACCAGAAGGGTTTTGTGGTGTGCGACGCCACATCCTCGATCGAACAGATCGACATGGTGGACAGCGTAAAGGGCACGCCGAATTTTTCGGCCGCGCGCGCCGCCTTGATCTCGCCATCCGCATCCTGCATGCCCGTGAACCCGACCGGGGCCAGCGCAACGGGCATGGCGACCGGCTGGCCGATCATCGTGGTGGCGGTCGAACGCCCCGACATGTCTGTGGCAACCCGCTGGCGCAGGCGGATCAGATCAAAATCGCTGACATTCTCGCGGAAGGTCTGTTCGGTCCATGACCCGCTTTCGCAATAATCGTAGAACATCTTCGGCACGCGGCGCCGATAGATCGCCTTCAGGTCGTCGATGCTGGTGATGACGGGCATGCGCGGGCTCCCTTGGCGGATGTGGTCAAACCGGCTTACCAAACTGCCGGTGATGCCGCAATCCGCCTGCGCTTGCGCCCATCGCCACGCTCTGACACCGTGCCCGCGACGGAGACACCCATGACCCAGCCGCTGTATTTCGACGATTTCACCCCCGGGTTCACCTTTACCACCGCCAGCCGGACGTTGACCGAGGCCGACATCGTTACCTTCGCGCGCCAGTATGACCCGCAGCCGTTCCATATCGACGCTGAAGCTGCGCGCGCGTCAATGTATGGCGGGATCATCGCGTCGGGGTTTCACACGCTGACCACCGCCTTCGCGCTGTCGCTGGAAACCGGACTGTGGGCCGACGCCTCGATGGGCTCGCCCGGCATGCAAGAGGTGAAGTGGCTGAAACCCGTGCGTCCCGGCGACACGCTGACGGTGCAGGCCACGGTGACGGCCTCGGAACTGTCACAGTCGCGTCCTAACATGGGGCGTACCGTGATGCTGTATCAAGTGTATAACCAGTCCGGCGATGAAGTGATGCGCTGGCACACCACGCATTTGTTGAAACGGCGGGGCTAGGTTGGACAACGTGCTGTTGATCGGGGTGCTGGCCAGTCTGGGGGCCGGCCTGATGACGGGCGTCGGCGCATTGCCGGTGCTGTTCGGTCGCCAGATCGACCGGCGCACCAGCGACATGATGCTGGGATTTGCCGCCGGGGTGATGATTTCCGCTTCCTATTTCTCGCTGATCCTGCCGGGGATTGCATCGGGCGAAGAAATCTATGGCGGCACGGCACCTGCCGCGCTGCTGGCGGGGCTGGGTATCGCGCTGGGTGCGGGGTTCGTCGCCTGGCTGAATTCGACCTTGCCGCATGAACATTTCATCATCGGGCCGGATGGGGCCGACCCCGGCGCGCTGCCGCGCATCTGGCTCTTCATCATTGCCATCACCATCCACAATTTCCCCGAAGGCATGGCCGTGGGCGTTGGGTTTGGCGGCGGCGACATCGCCAATGGCCTCAGCCTTGCCACCGGGATCGGGTTGCAGAACGCGCCCGAAGGACTGGCCGTGGCCGTGGCGTTGCGCGGGCAGGGCTATTCGCGCGGGCAGTCGTTCGGCATCGCCACGCTGACCGGGCTGGTGGAACCCATCGGCGGATTGCTGGGCGTGGCGCTGGTGCATCTGGCGGTCTGGGTGTTGCCTTTGGGGCTGACCTTTGCCGCAGGGGCGATGCTCTATATCATCAGCCACGAGATCATCCCCGAAACCCATCGTCACGGCCACCAGAACCGCGCCACCACCGGGCTGATCATCGGGTTGATTCTGATGATGCTCTTGGACGTCATCCTGGGCTGATCTTGCCTTGCGTGGTCCCGCGCCGTATGACGCGCCGCATCAGACAGGAGACGCGCATGACCCACAAGGTGTTCATCGACGGTGAGGCCGGCACCACCGGGTTGCAGATCCGCGATCGGCTGGCGCAGCGCGCCGATATCACGCTGTTGTCCATCGACGCCGCGCTGCGCAAGGACCCCGCCGCCCGCGCCGCGATCTATGCGCAGGCGGATGTGGCCATCCTGTGCCTGCCCGATGACGCGG
>JBGSJU010000072.1:0-2422 GCA_041741655.1 Rhodobacterales bacterium | reverse complement strand
CGTGCCGCGGGGGTCGAGATTGTGTCGGGCGATTACGAACCCCGCCGCCGCCGCGACCGCCGCACGCTGGCGGTGCTGGCGCCGACGAACAAGGCGGCTTCCGTCTTGCGATTTCGCGGGGTGCCGGCCACAACGATCCACAGGATCCTGTACACCCCTGTCTATGATCCAATCTATGAACGGCTGGCTGACTGGCTGGCCGGTGATGGCAAGGCCGAGCGCCCGACGGTGCCGAACCTGACCGAGGCCCAGATGGACCGCGCGCTGGACTTCTACCGCCAGCACCCGTCGATGCCCGCAGCCCTTGGCACGGCCGGGCTGCGCGGATCGGATTTCATCACCGGCTGGAAGCGTCGCGAAGAACCGCTGGACATCGGGTTCATCGATGAAAGCTCGATGCTGGATGATCGGCAGTTCGACGATCTGTGCGAGATTTTTCCGATGCTGGTGCTGTTCGGCGATCCGGCGCAACTGGCGCCCGTCAACCAATCCGGCACCATGGCGTTCGAACGGCTGCCCGCCACGCAGCGCATGCACCTGAACCGGGTGCATCGGCAGGAGGCGGACAGCCCGATCCTCGATCTGGCGCATGCGCTGGCCGATCCCGGGCTTGATTTTCACGATTTCGAGCAGATGGTGCAACAGGCCGCCCGGACCGATGACCGGTTGGTCTGGGCCGAGCGGGTGGAAAGCGATCTGATGGCGCGCTCGCCGGTGCTGGTCTGGCGCAATGCGACGCGGGTGCGGCTGATCACGGCGTTCCGAACGGCGCATGGTGCGCCGGATTTCGAATTGCTGCCGGGCGAGCCGCTGATCTGCGACGGCATCGAATTGCCGTTGAAACACCGCAAGAAACGCATCGATCTTGAAGCGCGCGGCCTGATCAAGGGGGCGCAGGTGATCTATCTTGGCCCCGGTCGGCGGCCCGGGTTTTCCCGCCTGCATGTGATGGGGGCCGAGGATCCGCAACTGTCGGCCTCGTCGATCGTACGGATTGAAAAACCCGATCTGGAAGAGCCTTTTATCCCCTATGCGGCCACCATGGGCGCCAGTTTTCTGCATGGCGCGGCGGTCACGATCCACAAGGCACAGGGGTCGCAATGGGCGGACGTGCAGGTGTTCGCCCCCGATCTCTATGCCGCGGCACAGGCCGGACGGTCCGAGGCGGGGCAGCCGTTGTGGAAACGGCTAGCCTATGTGGCGATCACGCGCGCCGAAACCCGCCTGTTGTGGGTCGTGCGCAACCGGCTGTCGCGCCCCAGCGGGCCGTTGCGGGTGGATGACCTGAAGGGTGGCGGGACGCTGGCGCTGGATGCCGACTAGAGCGGCAGGAGGCGCGGTTTGGGTGATGTATTGCGTGCGGATTGTCTGACAACAGTATGAATTAATTTGCTTATGCTTGAAGGGGGGATCACATGGCGGGCGCGTTGCAGGGGTTGAAGGTCGTCGAAATGGCCGGTCTGGGACCGGCGCCGCTGGCGGGACAGTTGCTGGCCGATCATGGCGCCGAGGTGATCGTGATCGACCGTGCCGCGGGCCCCGTGGACCCGACCGACATCAACCGGCGCGGCAAGCGGTCGGTGGTGTTGAACCTGAAATCGCCGGATGGACTTATGACCGCCAAGGCGCTGATTTCCCGTGCAGATGTGCTGATCGAGGGCTTCCGCCCCGGCGTGATGGAAAAGCTGGGGCTGGGGCCGGATGCCTGTCTTGAACTGAACCCCGGACTGGTGTTCGCCCGCATGACCGGCTGGGGGCAGGACGGCCCGTTGGCGCATACCGCTGGCCATGACATCAACTATCTGGCGCTGACCGGAGCGCTGGCGATGATCGGCCCGGCGGATCACCCGGTGCCGCCCTTGAATCTGGTGGCGGATTACGGCGGGGGGACGATGTTTCTGGTGTTCGGCATTCTGGCCGCGCTGTTTTCCAAGGGCCGCACCGGGCACGGACAGGTGGTGGACGCCGCGATGGTCGATGGCGTGCCGGCGTTGATGGGCTTGCTGCATACTTTCCATGCGCGGGGGCAATGGGAGCCCGACCGCGAAGCCAACCTGCTGGATGGCGGCGCGCCGTTCTACCGCTGCTATGCCACACGCGACGGCCAGCATATTGCCGTCGGCCCGCTGGAACCGCAATTCTTTTCCCAGTTGCTGGCGCGCGCCGGCCTGCCGGATGCGCATCGCGCCGATCAGAACGATCCCGCGACGTGGGGCCAGCGGCGCACAGACTATGCCGCTGTTTTCGCGCAGAAAACCCGTGCGGAATGGGACGCGGTCTTTGCGGGTTCGGACGCCTGCGTTGCCCCCGTGCTTTCGCTGGCCGAGGCCGAGACCCATCCCCACATGGCCGCGCGCAGCACCTTCCTGCGGGTGGATGGTGTGTTGCAGGCGGCGCCCGCGCCACGGTTTTCCGGCACGCC
>JBGSJU010000071.1:0-2399 GCA_041741655.1 Rhodobacterales bacterium | reverse complement strand
GATCACGCTCGCCCCGGCGGCACGGGGCCGCGGATTGGCAGCGCCGCTGATCGCGCTGGCCTGTGCGGCACCGGGCCGTTATTACGCCCGCATCAAACCGGACAATGCCGCCAGCCGCCGCGCCTTTGAAACCGCCGGATTTCAGTGGTTGGAGACGGCCGACGGGATCGACTGGTTCATCTTCAACCAAGGAAACGCTGCATGACACCCGAAGAACTGGCCCAGAAACTGGCCCTGATCGACGAGATCGAACAGATCCGCACCCGCAACAACGTCAACTGGATGAACCTGCTGCGCGTCGCGCTGAAGGCCGATCCGCAAGCGACGCTGGCGCTGGTGCGCGAGATCAACACCCGCGACACCGAAATATCGGACCTGTTCGCGAAACTGGGCGAATAACGCGTTACAGCGCCCGCGCCAGCGCGTCCACCACGCGGTCCTGTTGCGCGTCGGTCATCGTCGCCCACATCGGCAGGCTGATGGCAGCGCGGTAATAGGCCTCGGCGTTCGGGAACATGCCCCAGTCAAAGCCCAGCCGACGATAATACGGCTGGGTATGGACCGGGATGTAATGCACGTTGACCAGAATGCCTTCGGCGCGCAGCGCGGCGAACACGCGGTCGCGGTCCTGCACCTGCACCGGGTAAAGATGCAGCGCCGAATGCGCATCAGGATGCTGGTACGGTGTCACCACATCCAGCCCCGCCAGCAACCGGTCATAGCGCGCCGCCAGACGGTGCCGCGCGGCGATGAACCCGGCCAGCCGGTCCATCTGGCTGGACCCCAGCGCGCCCTGCATATCGGTCATGCGGTAATTGTAGCCAAGGCTCACCTGTTCGTAATACCAGCCGCCCGCAGAGGGATTTTCCATCAGATGCGGCTCGCGGGTCACGCCATGCGACCGGCCCAGCCGCATGCGGTCGGCAAGACCCGCATCCTGCGTCATCGCCATGCCACCTTCGGCCGTGGTGATGATCTTGACCGGGTGGAACGAAAACACGCAGATGTCGGAATGGGCGCAATTGCCGACCGGGCGGCCCTGATACAGCCCGCCGATGGCGTGGCTGGCGTCTTCGACCACGCGGATGCCATGCGCGCGGGCCAGCGCGCCGATCTCGGCCATCTGACAGCTTTGGCCGGCGAAATGCACCGGGGCTATGATCTTGGGCAGGCGGCCTTTTGCGGCGGCCTCGGCCAGCTTGGCCTCAAGCGCCGCGACGCTCATGTTGTAGGTGGCAGGATCGGTATCGACGAAATCCACGTCGGCCCCGCAATAGAGCGCCGCATTGGCGGTGGCGACAAACGTATTGGGCACCGTCCAGACCAGATCGCCCGGGCCAAGATCCAGCGCCATGTAGGCGATATGCAGCGCGGATGTGGCCGAATTCGCCGCCACGCCATGCGCCGCCCCGGACCAGGCGCAGACCCGCGATTCGAACTCCGGTACGGCGGGCCCCGTCGTCAGGTAATCCGACCGCAGGATGTCGGTGACGGCGCGGATGTCATCCTCGGAAATGTCCTGCCGCGCATAGGGGATCGTGGCGGGTTCTGCGGGCTTGATCGGGGCGGAATGGGTCATCTTGTGCCTCTGCGGGCCGGGCGCGGCCACTGTCTGCTTATCCCCGGACGGCGCGGACGGGTCAAGCACACAGCCGCCACGGGTTGACGCAGGCGGCGCGACCGCCTAGCCAAAACCCGGCCCCTACCATGAGATCATGATGCCCCTGCCCCCGGTCCTTTGGGCCTATCTGGCCCTGTCGCGCGTGTCGGCGCCGCTATGGCGCCTGATGGTGCGCCAACGGTTGCGCGCGGGCAAGGAGGATGCCCTGCGCTGGCCGGAACGGTTCGGCCAGTCGGCGGTGCCGCGCCCCGCAGGCCCCTTGGTATGGTTCCATGCCGCCAGCGTGGGTGAATCGCTGTCGCTGCTGGGGCTGATCGCGCAGTTGCGCGCGGCGCGGCCAGATGTGGCGGTTCTGGTCACCACGGGCACGCTGACCTCGGCGCGGATGCTGGAGGCGGCGCTGCCGCCCGGCGCGCTGCACCAATTCGCGCCTTGCGACACCGCACCAGCCATAAGCGCCTTTCTGCACCATTGGTGTCCGACGCTGGCGGTGTTCACTGAAAGTGAGCTGTGGCCAAGACTGATGGCCGACACGAAGACCGAAGGCATTCCCCTGCTGCTGATCAATGCGCGGGTGTCCGAAACCACCGCGCGCCGCTGGCGCAATTGGCCGCGCACCGCGCGCGCCTTGCTGACGCCCTTCGATCTGATCCTCGCGCAAGAGGTCGGGACGGCCGAGGCGATCCTGGCGCTTGGAGCGGCAAATGTGCTGGTGTCAGGGTCGATGAAGCAGGAACTTTCCCCACCCGGGGCCGATCCCGCCGTGCTTGCCGCGTTG
>JBGSJU010000070.1:0-1816 GCA_041741655.1 Rhodobacterales bacterium | reverse complement strand
GTTCCACCTGCCCCGGCGTGCCGTAGGGACGCACGAACAGCGCCTCGTTCGGCCGCCGCACCGCCACCCGCACCCGCCATCCGGCCCCGGCCAAGCGCCGCGCAATATAGCGACCGACAAAGCCCGACCCGCCGTAGATCGTCACCAGTTTCGCCATGCCCGGACTCCTGTCTGCTGCCGCTTTGTACCTAGCCCCAGCGCCGTTGCACGGCAAGCAACAACCGGCGCGGATAGCCGTTGACAGGGTGCCGGACGTGGGATACACGCCTGCCTCACACGCACCTGTGCCCAGGTGGCGGAATGGTAGACGCGCTAGTTTCAGGTACTAGTGTTCAAAAGACGTGGAGGTTCGAGTCCTCTCCTGGGCACCATCTCCCTTCACGCGCGAGGGATGAGAATGGCGAATTTCCAATACAAGAATGATCTTCCCGACGGGCTGGACCTTGGTCCGATGGTGGCGATCGATTGCGAAACCATGGGCCTGATCACCCAGCGTGACAGGCTGTGCGTGGTGCAATTGTCGGGAGGGGACGGCAACGCGCATGTGGTGCAGATTGCCAAGGGTCAGACCGCAGCACCGAACATCGCCCGCATCCTGACCGACGCATCGGTCCTGAAACTGTTCCATTTCGGCCGGTTCGACATTGCCGCGATGCACCATGCCTTTGGCGCGCTGGCCGCGCCCGTCTATTGCACCAAGATCGCCAGCCGGCTGGTGCGCACATATACCGACCGGCACGGGTTGAAGAACCTGTTGCAGGAACTGCTGAACGTGGACATTTCCAAATTGCAGCAATCGTCCGACTGGGGCGCCGACACGCTGACCATCGCGCAGGTGGATTATGCCTCGTCCGACGTGCTGTATCTGCACCGCATCAAGGCAGAACTGGACCGCATGCTGGTCCGCGAGGGGCGCATGGATCTGGCGCAGGCCTGTTTCGATTTCCTGCCCGCAAGGGCGCAACTCGATCTGGCGGGCTGGCCCGAGATCGACATCTTTGCCCATATATGACCGCCGCTAGCCCCAAAGACAGCGATTTCCTCGCCACCGCCCGCCGCGTCATCGCGATCGAGGCCGAGGCGCTGACCATGCTGGGCGCGGCGCTGGACGACAGCTTTGCCCGCGCGGTGGATCTGATCCTGTCGGCCAAGGGTCGCATCATCGTGTCCGGCATGGGCAAATCCGGCCATGTCGGGCGCAAGATCACCGCGACGCTGGCGTCCACCGGCACGCCCGCGCAATTCGTCCACCCCGCCGAGGCCAGCCATGGCGATCTGGGGATGATTTCGGATGCCGACGTGGTGCTGATGCTGTCGAACTCGGGCGAAACCCCGGAACTGGCGGATATCATCGCCTATACCCGGCGGTTCGGCATCCCGATGATCGGCGTCGCCTCGCGCGCTGAATCGACGCTGTTGAAGGCCGCCGATGTGGCGATCGTGCTGCCCCGCGCCCCCGAGGCCTGCGGCACCGGCATCGTGCCCACCTCATCAACCACCATGACACTGGCCTTGGGCGATGCGCTGGCGGTCGCCCTGATGGAACACCGCCGTTTCACCCCCGAGGATTTCCGCGATTTCCATCCGGGCGGCAAGCTGGGCGCACAGTTGTCCCGCGTGCGCGACCTGATGCACGTGGGCGATGCGCTGCCGCTGGCCATGGCCGACACGCCGATGTCGGATGCGCTGTTGACCATCAGCCAGAAAGGGTTCGGCGTGGTGGGTGTCACCGACCCGGCGGGCCGGCTGGTGGGCATCGTCACCGATGGCGACCTGCGCCGCCACATGGACGGGCTGCTGTCGCATGTGACCGGCG
>JBGSJU010000069.1:0-3321 GCA_041741655.1 Rhodobacterales bacterium | reverse complement strand
TGTCGCGCTGGCAGGACACGCCATCGCAACCCGCGCAGGTCTTGCCCTGCGCATCCGCACCGCAGCGCCCGCCATAGGTCATCGGCCAGATGCCGCCATCGAGTTCGGGGATCGCGACCATCATCGTCGCTTCCACCGGCAGCAGGCCCCGCGGATCGGCCTGCCACTGGCGCATCGTCTGGAATTCCAGCGGATGCGCGGCGACATAGGGCAGGTCCAGTGCCGCCAATGCCGCCACGGCGGCCGGGCTGTCATTATAGGCCGGGCCACCGACCAGCGAGAATCCGGTCAGCGACACCATCGCATCGGCGTGATCCTTGAAATAGGCGTCGATCGCGGGCCGACCGTCCAGCCCGCCGGCAAAGGCCGGCAGCACCGCGATACCCGCTGCCTCGAACGCGCGGATCACGGCGTCGTAATGCGCGGTATCGGACGCCAGCACATAGCTGCGCAGCATCAACAGCCCGACAGTATGGGTAGCCCCCGCCGGGCGGGGCAATTGCGTGGCGTCGGTGCAGATGCGCGCTGGCAGGTCGGGGTGATAGAGGCCGACCTCGGGGTATTCCACGGGGGCGGCGGCGCGGACCTGTTTCCAATCGCGGTTGGGGCTGTAGCGCGCCACCAGAAAGCGCACCATCGCCTCGATATTGTCGTCCGACCCGCCCAGCCAGTATTGCGTCGACAGGAACCACGCGCGCATGTCCTGCGCCGTGCCGGGGATAAAGCGCAGGATCTTCGGCAACCGGCGCAGCATCGACATCTGCTTCTGGCCCGATTGCGCCGACGGCTTTTTGTTGCCGCGCAGTTTCTTCAACAGCGCCATCGCGCCGGTGGCGGGCTTGGCCATGTCCAGATCGCCCATCTTCGTCAGCTTGACGATGGCGGGGTCCGCGATGATGCCGACAAACGCGTCCACGCGGGTCCGCGCTTCGGTCAGTTCGGGCAGGATGGCGGTGATATGTTCCTCGATGAACAACAGGTTCGCCACGATCATGTCGGCACCCAGCACGGCGGCCTTGGCGGCGGCTTTCGCGGCGGGGTTTTCCGCCCATTCGGCGGCGGCCAGCACGGTGATGCGCAGGCCCGGGAAATCCGCCTGCAACCGCGGCGCGGCGCGCGATGCAGGGCCGGCGGCATGGGCGTCCAGCGTCACGATGACGACGGAATAGCCATCGGCCTGCGCAGTGGCAGGGCGGAGGTCGTCGATTTCGTGGGCGTTATCGCGCATAATGGGCCTTTGCTTCGTAAAGCGTGTCGATCGAGATATCCTCGACCCCGCGCGCCACGGCGTAGCTTTCGGTGTTGCGGCGTGCGGCGGCCCGCACAAAGAACGGGATTTTCTTCAACTCACGTTCAGCATCGGGCAGCCAGCGGATGGTGCCCTTTGTGGTGACTTCGGGCACCTTGACCATGACGGGTTCCGGCGTTGCCGCGCGTGCCACGGCCTTGTGGCCGTGATGGCTGGCCCCGGCGGCATCGTGAAATTCGAAATCCTCGCGGAACATGGTCAAGAGGTGTTCCTCCAGCCCCATGACCAGCGGATGCACCCAGGTGTCGAACAGCACATTCGCGCCTTCAAACCCCATCTGCGGGCTGTAGCGCGCAGGGAAATCCTGCACATGGACCGGCGCGGAAATCACCGCGCAGGGGATGCCCAGACGTTTGCCGATATGGCGTTCCATCTGGGTGCCAAGGATCAGTTCGGGGGTGGCGGCGGCGATGGCGGCCTCGACCTCCAGATAATCATCGGTGATCAGGGGCGTGACGCCTTGCTGCGCGGCGGCGGCGCGCAGGGCGCGGGCCTGTTCGCGGTTGTAGCAGCCCATGCCGACGACGGTAAAGCCGATTTCGCGCGCGGCGACGCGGGCGGCGGCGATCACATGGGTGGCGTCACCGAACAGGAATACCCGCTTGCCCGTCAGGTATGTACTGTCCACGGAGGCCGACCACCACGGTTGGCGCAATCCGCTTTCGTCCACTTCAGCGGGCAGGCCGGTGATTGCGGCCACCTCGGCCAGAAAATCGCGCGTGGCGCCGACGCCGATGGGCACAACCTTGGTAAAGGGTTGCCCGCAGGTCTTTTCCAGCAGCCGCGCCGCGGATTCGCCGGTTTCGGGATACAGCAGCACGTTGAAATGCGCCTGTCCCAACCTGCGCAGGTCATCGGGGGTGGCGCCCAGCGGCGCGCAGACGTTCAGGGTTACGCCCATTTGCGCCAAAAGCCGGGTGATTTCGGTCACGTCATCGCGGTGGCGGAACCCCAGCGCGGTGGCACCCAACAGGTTGCAGGTGATGTCGGTCGTGCGCGGCATTGGCACCGCCAGCGCGCGCACGAGGGCATGGAACGTCTCGTCGGCACCAAAGGTTTCCTTGCGGCTGTAGGACGGCAGATCCAGCGCGATGACCGGGCAATCCAGCCCGATGGCCTTGGCCAACCCGCCGGGATCGTCCTGAATCAGTTCGGCGGTGCAGGACGCGCCGACAAGCATCGCCTGCGGCTTGAACCGGGCATGGGCATCGCGGGCGGCGTTCTTGAACAGGGTTGCGGTGTCTGCGCCAAGGTCAGACGCCTGAAAAGTGGTGAATGTCACCGGCGGGCGGTGGTTGCGGCGTTCGATCATGGTGAACAGCAGGTCCGCATAGGTATCGCCCTGCGGCGCGTGCAAGACCAGATGCACGCCTTTCATCGCGGTGGCGACGCGCATCGCGCCGACATGCGGCGGGCCTTCATAGGTCCAGAGCGTCAGTTTCATGCTGCGCCCCCCTGCTGAAGAAGCGCCTTGCGGCGCAACGGACGGCTGAACAGCCCGGCCAGATCACCGGCCTGTTCGTAGAAATGCACCGGGGTGAACACCAGTTCGATGGCCCATTTGGTGCTATGGCCCTGCGCCTCCAGCGGGTTGGCCAACCCAAGGCCGCAGACCGTCAGATCGGGGGCCAATGCGGCGTGGCGGTCCAGCTGGGCATCCACGTCCTGCCCTTCGACCAGCGTGGGGCCATGTGGCAACAGCGCCAGATCCGGCCCGGCAAGGCCGCGATGCAGGTAGGGCGTGCCGATTTCCAGCGGTATCATGCCACATTCACGGGCCAGAAACCGCGCCAGCGGAATTTCCATCTGGCTGTCGGGAAAGAAGAACAGCGTCTTGCCGCGCAGCGTTGTCGCATGGGCGGCGACCGCCTTGGCGGCGCGGGCGCGGTCGAGCTGTTTGTCCACGTCCTGCCCTTCGGAAATCTGCGGGCCAGCGGGCAAAAGGTCGAGATCGGGACCATGCAGCGCATCGTGGATATAGGGGCTGCCCACCTCGATCGCGGTCATGCCGC
>JBGSJU010000068.1:0-5943 GCA_041741655.1 Rhodobacterales bacterium | reverse complement strand
TGGCGGCCGGCGCGGCGTGGCTGATCGGCAAGACGGCGCTTGGCCTGCGGTCCGACTATCTGGCCATCGCCACGCTAGGCATCGCGGAAATCGTCATCGCGGTTCTGAAGAACGAGGATTGGCTGGCGCGCGGCGTCAAGAACATGATCGGCCTGCCCCGCCCGTGGCCCGTGCCGCTGGAGGTCGAATTGCAGACCGACCCCGATTTCCTCGCGCAGGCCGCCAGCCTCGGGATGGATCCCACCACCGCGTCCACGCTGTGGGTCAAACTGCTTTACGCGGTGCTGTTTGCCGTGGTGCTGGCGATCCTGTTCTGGCTGACCGAACGCGCGCGCCATTCGCCCTGGGGGCGGTTGATGCGCGCGATCCGCGACAACGAGGTCGCGGCCAGCGCAATGGGCAAGAACGTCACCGCGCGGCATCTGCAGGTCTTTGTGCTGGGCTCCGCCATCGTCGGCATCGCGGGCGCGATGATGACCTCGCTGGACGGTCAGTTGACGCCGGGCAGCTATCAGCCCTTGCGGTTCACCTTCCTTGTCTGGGTGATGGTGATCGTTGGCGGGTCGGGCAACAATTGGGGCGCGGTGCTGGGCGGGTTTCTGATCTGGTTCCTCTGGGTGCAGGTCGAACCGCTGGGCAACCTGCTGATGCAGGCGATCACCACCGGCATGACCGACGGGCCGCTGAAAACCCACCTGATCGACAGCGCCGCCCATATGCGCCTGTTCACCATGGGGCTGTTGCTGCTCTTGGTGCTGCGGTTCAGCCCACGCGGACTGATCCCCGAAAAATAACCCCCCGGCTTCTTCGGTTCAAAAATATCCCGGGGGGTCAGGGGGGCTGGCCCCCCTGTTTTCGTGCGCTCAGGGGGGCTGGCCCCCCTGTTTTCGTGCGCTCAGGGGGGCTGTCCGCCATCAGCGCGCCTTGAACAGCCCGCCCAGAATGCCGCGCACGATGCGTTTGCCGGTCGTGCCGCCCAGTTCCTTCATCACCGCCTTGCCCAACGCCTCGCCCAGCGTATCGGGTTCGCGCGACGTGGTGCGGCGGGGCGTCGGATCATAGCGTCGGGCGCGGGCATATTCGCGTTCCATCTCGCGGCGTTCGGCCTCCAGCCGCTTGTCTTCGGCCTTGCGCCATTTTTCGTCTTCCTTGGCGCGTGCGGCCTCGGCCTCAAGCCGGGCGGCTTCGGCTTCGGCGCGTTCGGCCTCGGCGGCGGCACGATCCGCGCGTTCGCGCAGCATTTCATGCGCGGACAGCCGGTCGAAAGGGGTGTCGTATTTCCCCACAACCGGCGATGCGGCCAGCACGAATGCGCGCTCGGCGTTTGAAATCGGCCCCACCCGCGACGATGGCGGGCGGATCAATGTGCGTTCCACCACACCGGGATTGCCCTTCTTTTCCAGCATCGAGGTCAGCGCCTCGCCCACCCCCACATCGCGGATGGTGTCTTGGGTGTTGAAACGCGGGTTCGGGCGATAGGTTTCCGACGCCTGCCGCAGCGCCTTCTGGTCCTTGGCGGTAAAGGCGCGCAGGGCGTGCTGCACCCGGTTGCCCAGTTGGCCGAGGATGTTTTCCGGCACATCCGCCGGGTTCTGGGTGATGAAATAAACCCCGACGCCCTTGGACCGGATCAGGCGCGCCACCTGTTCCACCTTGTCCACCAGCGCCTTCGGCGCGTCATCGAACAACAGATGCGCCTCGTCGAAAAAGAACACCAGCTTCGGTTTCGCCGGGTCGCCGACCTCGGGCAATTCCTCGAACAGTTCCGATAACAGCCACAACAGGAACGTCGCATAAACCCGCGGCGACTGCATGAGTTTGTCGGCGGCGAGGATGTTGACCACGCCACGGCCATCGGGTGCGACCCGCATCAGATCGGCCAGATCCAGCGCCGGTTCGCCAAAGAACGCCGCAGCGCCCTGATTTTCCAGCACCAAGAGCCGCCGCTGGATCGCGCCGACAGACGCCACCGCGATGTTGCCATAGCGCAGCGACAGGTCCTTGGCGTTCTCGCCCAGCCAGACCAGCATGGATTGCAGGTCCTTCAGGTCCAACAGCGGCAGGCCTTCCTCGTCCGCCATGCGGAAGGCGATGTTCAGGATGCCCTCCTGCGCCTCGGTCAGTTCCAAGAGGCGCGAAATCAGCAGCGGGCCCATTTCCGACACCGTGGTGCGCACCGGATGGCCCTGTTCCCCGAACAGGTCCCAGAAGGTGACGGGGAAGGCGCCATAGGCGAAATCGGTAAAGCCGATCTTGGCGTTACGGTCCGTGAAGGGCTGGCGCAGCTTTCCGCCCGGGTCGCCCGGCATGGCCAACCCCGCCAGATCGCCCTTGATGTCTGACATCACCACCGGCACGCCAGCGGTGGAAAAGCCTTCGGCAAGGATCTGCAACGTCACCGTCTTGCCGGTGCCTGTCGCCCCCGCGATCAGGCCATGCCGGTTGGCCAGCCCCAACAACAGATGCTGCGGGGTGGCGTGGTTTTCGCCGCCGCCACCGATGAAGATGCTGTCGGTCACTGGATTGTCCTTTCGCTGGCGTTCCGGGGCACTGAAAATCCGGGCCCGCCGCGAAAATACATCCTTAACCCCGGCGTGCCAGTATGAATCTTGCCCGGGGCGTCATGTCCTCTTCGCTTCGGGTGACTTCCTCCCTGTCAGACTGGCCGCGCCTTCGGGTGCGGCCTTTTTTCGTTTACTTGCATCGGGATGGTCGCGGATGATCGGGCCGAACCCGGTTGACGGGTCAGGATTTTCGTCCTAGCGTAACAGCAGTACGTCGGCCGGTCCGACAGGGAGAAAACGAGCGGGAGGTCCATCGGGCCTCCCGTCACTTTTTGCACCGCCGGCCCGGTCTGCGTTCGCCTTTCTGCCCGGACGGGCCGCTGCGGTGCCGCCCAGACTGAAATTGCCTGCGCGAAAAACTGCCCCGGTGCCGCGTCATGGTGCCCGATTTCGGAAAAACCGACCTGACATGCCTGTCGCCCCATGATAAGCCGCCGCTGATGTTGCAAACTCGCCAAAACCAAGAGGATCGGCAGACCATGCCCAGACTTCCCCAGACCCTGATGTCCCTGACGCTTGCCGCCTTGCTGGCGCAGGCGCTGCCCGTGCTTGCGCAGACCGCAACGCCGCCAGCAACCGAACAGCCGGCAACCGAACAACCGGCCGCCGAACAGCCGGCCACCGAACAACCGGTCCCGAACGCCACGCTGGCGCCGCAACCGCTGGATCTGGGCACCCCGGCCGAAGAAGGCCCCGGAACAGCCTATATCCGGGAAACCACCGGCGATTGGCAGATCGAATGCATCCGCGTGCCCGAGGGTCAGGAAGAACCCTGCCAGATGTTCCAGCCGATGATTGATGCCGATGGCAATCAGGTGGCGAATGTGCGGATTTTCCGGCTTCCCGAAGGCGGCGAGGCGGTCGCGGGCGCGCTGGTGGCGGTGCCGCTGGAAACGCTGTTGACCGCGCAACTGACGATCACCGTCGATAATGCCAAACCGCAGCGGTATCCGTTTTCGGTCTGCGACCGGCTGGGCTGCTATGCCCGGCTCGGGTTCCGCAAGGCCGAGGTTGATGCGTACAAGAAAGGTGCCAAGGCCACGATCACGCTGGTGCCCTTTGTCGCCCCCGACCAGAAGGTCGATCTGGACATGTCGCTGAAGGGCTTTACGGCGGCGTTTGACAAGTCGTCGGTCATCAAGCCCTGACAGTCCGCCAAAACCCAACAGGCCGCGCCGCATCCGCGGGGCGGCCTTTTTCATGGTGCCAGTTTGTTGTAGCTGCTTGTTGGGCCAGCTCGTTGACCCCGTTCACACCTTGCGCAGCGCGATCACCGCATTCAGCCCGCCAAAGGCAAAGGCGTTCGACAGCACGACATTCACCTTCGCATCGCGCGCCTCGTTCGGGACGACGTCCAGCGCGCATTCCGGGTCGAATTCCTCGTAGCCGATGGTGGGCGCGATGATGCCGTCGCGCAGTGCCATGATGCAGGCCAGAAGCTCCACCGCACCGGTCGCGCCGATCAGGTGGCCGTGCATGGATTTGGTGGACGATATCATCAGCCGGTCGGCATGCGGGCCGAACACATCGGCGACGGCGGCGCATTCGGTCTTGTCATTGGCCGCCGTTCCGGTGCCATGGGCGTTGATATAGCCCACATCCTCGGGGTTGATCCGCGCATCGCGCAGGGCGCCCGCAATCGCCCGCGCCGCGCCCTGTTTCGATGGCATCACGATGTCGGACGCGTCTGACGACATGGCAAAGCCGATCACCTCGGCCAGCATGTCGGCGCCGCGCGCGCGGGCATGGTCGTATTCCTCGAACACGAACACGCCCGCGCCTTCGCCCTGCACCATGCCGTTTCGGTTCAGGCTGAACGGGCGGCAGGCGTCCTTGGACATCACGCGCAGCCCTTCCCAGGCCTTGACCCCGCCGAAACACAGCATGGATTCCGACCCGCCGGTGACCATCGCCGGCGTCATGCCGGACCGCACCATCTGGAATGCCTGCGCCATGGCGTGGTTGGACGACGCGCAGGCGGTGGATACGGTAAAAGACGGACCGCGCAGGTTGTATTCCATCGACACATGCGAACAGGCGGCATTGTTCATCAGCTTTGGCACCACAAAGGGGTGCACGCGGTTTTTGCCTTCTTCATACACGGCGCGGTAATTGTCATCCCACGTGCTGACCCCGCCCCCGGCGGTGCCCAGCACCACGCCCGCCTTGTCGGCCAGCGCGCCGGTGAAGGTCAGCCCGGACTGGCGGATGGCCTCGCGCGCCGCTTCCAGCGTGAACTGGGTGAACCGGTCATACAGCGTCATCTGCTGGCGGTTGAAATGGCCTTCGGCCTCGAAGCCCTTGACCTGCCCGCCGATGGTGATCGACAGCCGGTCCACATCGCGGAATTCGAGGGGGGCGATGCCGCACCGCCCCTCGCGCATTGCGGCCAGGGTGTCGGGCACCGAGTGACCCAGCGCGTTGATCGTGCCCGCGCCGGTGATGACGACGCGTTTCATGCGTGTTGCTCGGCCACCAGGCGTTCTATACCGGCAATGATCGTGGCGACGGACGAGATGTCGAAATCGCTTTTTTCCGGTTCGTTGGCGTTGAACGGCACAGTGATGTCGAACGCTTCCTCGATGGCAAAGATCGATTCGACCAGACCGAGGCTGTCGATGCCCAGGCTTTCCAGCGTCGCAGCTTCGGTCACATCGGTGGGGTCCAGCACGGCCTGTTCGGCGATGATGGCGATCACGCGGTCCTTGATGGTCGCCTCAATGGTCATGGCAGCACCCCTGTGATGGTTTGGGGTGATTTAGTCATTCCCACCCGACTTGAAAACCGCTTTCTGCAAGGCAGCAACATCGCGGAACAGGCGCGGCAGGCGGCGCAGGCCCTTGTAGGCCTCGATATGGGTCTGCATCTGCATCGCCGGGTAGCCCAGCATGACGCGCCCGGCGGGCACATTTGCCAGCACCTTGGTCGCGCCGCCGGTGATGACATGGTCGCCGATGAACAGGTTGTCCGACACGCCGGTCTGCCCGCCCAGCACCACGTTGTTGCCGATGCGGGTCGATCCGGCGATGCCGACCTGTGCGCAGATCAGGCAATCGCGGCCGATCTCGACGTTATGGCCGATCTGCGCGAGGTTATCGAATTTCACGCCATTGCCGATGCGGGTGTCGCGCACGGTGCCGCGGTCGATGCAGCTATTGGCGCCCAGTTCGACGTCATCGCCGATGGTGACCGACCCAAGGCTGTGGATGCGGGCATAGGATTGCGGGCGGGTCTCGCGTTCGGCGCCCAGCGTGGCGCGGACCTGTTCGATGTCCGAGGGTTCGGGGGTGACAAAGGAAAACCCGTCACCGCCCACTACCGCGCCCGGTTGCGCGATGAACCGCGCGCCGATCCGCACCCGCGCCCCGATCCGCACGCC
>JBGSJU010000067.1:0-2944 GCA_041741655.1 Rhodobacterales bacterium | reverse complement strand
CGCCAAGTTCCTTCAGGGGTTTCGCCGCAGCCCCGCGCCCGGCGCCCGGGCCACGCGCGGCCTTTTCGGCCAGCACTTCCATCGCGCGGTTCATGCCGATGGTGAACACCTCGTCCATTTCCTTGAGGTTCGCGTAGGTGGACCCGTGTTTCAGATAGGGACCGAACCGGCCCAATCCGGCCTCGATGATCTGGCCATCTTCGGGATGCGCGCCGACCGGGCGGGGCAGGGCAAGTAGCCGCAGCGCCTTGTCCAGATCCATCGCATCGGCGGTCCAGCCCTTGGGCAGGGACGCGCGCGGTGGTTTCGGCACCGCCTCGGTCGCCTCGCCGCGCTGCACATAAGGCCCGAACCGGCCCTTTTTCAACGCGATCACATCGCCCGCATCCTCTCCCAGCACCCGCTCGCCCGCATCATCCGGGTCGCCGCCGATGGCGCGGGTGTAGCGGCATTCGGGATAGTTGGAACAGCCGACGAAACCGCCGGTGCGCGAGGTTTTCAGATGCAGCGCGCCATTGCCGCACAAGGGGCAGGCGCGCGGGTCGCCGCCATCCGCGCGCGGCGGATACAGCGTCGGTGCAAGCGCCGCATCCAGCTTGTCCAGCACTTCGGAGATGCGCAATTCCGAGGTTTCCGCAATGGCCGCCGAAAAATCGCGCCAGAACCGCGCCAGCAGGTCTTTGTAATCGCGGGTGCCGGCGGACACCTCGTCCAGTTCTTCCTCCATGTCGGCGGTGAAATCGTATTCCACATAGCGGCGAAAGAAGTTCATCAGGAAATGCGTGACGATCCGGCCCTTGTCCTCTGGGATCAGGCGGTTCTTGTCCTTTTTCACATACTCGCGGTCGACAATGGTCGTCAGAACCGAGGCATAGGTGGACGGCCGCCCGATGCCCAGTTCCTCCATCCGCTTGACCAGCGTGGCTTCGGTGAAGCGCGGCGGGGGCTGGGTGAAATGCTGTTCGGATGCCACGTCCTGCTTCGCCAGTGCCTCGCCCTGCATGAGTTGCGGCAGGCGCGCGCCGTCCTCGGCGTCATCATCGTCGCGGCCCTCGTCATAAACCGCCAGAAACCCGTCGAACAGCACCACCTGCCCGGTGGCGCGCAGGCCCACCTGCCCATCGCGCGACCCGATATCGACGGTGGTGCGTTCCAGCCGCGCCGCCTCCATCTGGCAGGCGATGGTGCGTTTCCAGATCAGGTCATAGAGCCGCCGCTGGTCATCATCGGTCAGGCGCAGCTTTTCAGGCCGCGCCATCATGTCGGTGGGACGGATACATTCATGCGCTTCCTGCGCGTTCTTGGCCTTGTTTTTATACATGCGCGGGGCAGACGGAACATATTGCTTGCCATAGATCGCGGCGATGGCGTCGCGGGTGGCGTGGACCGCCTCGGGCGCCATGTCGATGCCATCGGTCCGCATGTAGGTGATCAGGCCCGCCTCATAGAGCCGCTGCGCCGCGTTCATGCAGGCCTTCGCGCCCATGCCGAACTTGCGGCTGGCTTCCTGTTGCAGGGTCGAGGTCATGAAGGGCGCATAGGGGTTCCGCGTCGCCGGCTTCGCCTCGACCGATTGCACGGTCAGGTCGCGCGACATCACCGCCTGTACGGCCAGTTCCGCCTCGGGGCCGGAGGCGAGATCAAACCGGTCAAGCTTCTTGCCGGCGAAACTGACCAGCCGGGCGGTAAACGTCTGGCCGCGCGGGGTTTCCAGCACCGCCGACACCGACCAGTATTCGCGGGCGCGGAACGCCTCGATTTCCATCTCGCGCTCGACGATCAGGCGCAGGCAGACGGACTGCACCCGCCCGGCCGACCGCGCGCCGGGCAGCTTGCGCCAAAGCACCGGCGACAGGTTGAACCCCACCAGATAATCCAGCGCGCGCCGCGCCAGATAGGCATCCACCAGCGGTTGGTCGATGTCGCGTGGATGTGCCATCGCATCCGTCACCGCGCGCTCGGTGATCGCGTTGAAGGTCACGCGGCGCACCGTCTTGCCCTTTTTCAGGCTGCTGGCCAACGCCTGCTGCAAATGCCACGAAATCGCCTCGCCCTCGCGGTCGGGGTCGGTGGCAAGGATCAGCGTGTCATCGGTTTTCAGCGCATCGGCGATGGCCTTGACATGCTTGCGGCTGTCGGCGGCCACCTCCCATGTCATGGCGAAATCGTCGTCGGTATCGACCGACCCATCCTTGGGCGGCAGGTCGCGGATATGGCCATAAGACGCCAGAACCGTGTAGCCGGGGCCAAGATATTTGTTGATTGTCTTGGCCTTGGCCGGAGATTCGACAACCACGACGGGCATGGGATTCCTTTCGCGCGGTCGCAACTGCCGCTGGCGGCGGACCATGTGGTGACGGGGCGGGCTTTGTCAATCGCGCTTGGCAGTGGCTGTGCAAGGTCGGGGCAAGGCCGGCCGGTTGCATCGGTCCGATCTATCAAGTTGCTCGGCCTATCGGCGGTGTGCCTGCCGAATTTGGTGGCAAGGCCGAAACTGCGTTTTCTTGATCGGCACATTTGCCAACCGCCGTCGGGCGCGGACCCAGAAGGGGTCGCATCACATTGCGGGCAAACCTCGGGTCATGCGGCGTGGGTCGGCCCGCGATCCGTCAGTCGATGCGTGTGATCAGGCCGCCGGGATGGCGCTGGATGCGGCCGTCCAGTTCCAGATCCAGCAGCGCCGGTGCAACTGATTGCGCATCGGCCGACAGGTCGCGGATCAGCTGATCCTCGGCCAGCGGTGTGGGGGCCAGCCGGTCCAGAATCATCGTGTGCAGCGCGGCGATGTGCCGCCATGGCCGGTCGGGTTTCGGCGCTTTGGCCAGAACCGGCGGGGTGACGGGGACTGGGCGCGGTTCGGCCAGACCGGGCAGCGTCTGGGGCGCCAGCGATTGGAGGATGTCGGCGACGTTGCGCACCAGACGGGCGCCGTCGCGGATCAGCA
>JBGSJU010000066.1:0-3169 GCA_041741655.1 Rhodobacterales bacterium | reverse complement strand
CGCCTCCGAGGCGCAGGCATCGGCCGCGCGCGGCGAGCCCTGCATCCTTGTGCGGCGCGAAACCAGCCCCGAGGATATTCGCGGCATGCATTCGTCAGTCGCCGTGTTGACCGAACGTGGTGGCATGACCAGCCATGCGGCGGTGATCGGGCGCGGCATGGGCTTGCCCTGTGTGGTGGGCGCGTCCGACATCCGGTTCGATGCCCGCAAGGGCGGATTGGTCGCCCCCGATGGCCGGGTGTTCAAGGCGGGCGATGTGATCACCGTTGATGGCACCAACGGCGAGGTGCTGGCGGGCGAGGCCGCCATGGTCGAGGGCGGGCAGGACGATGCTTTTCGCACGCTGATGGATTGGGCCGATGACGTGCGCGACATCGGGGTGCGGGCCAATGCCGACACGCCCGCCGACGCGCTGACCGCGCGCAATTTCAAGGCCGAGGGCATCGGGCTGTGCCGCACCGAACACATGTTCTTCGAGGCCGACCGCCTGACCGTGATGCGCGAGATGATCTTTGCCGAAACTGCGCAGGATCGGCGCGCCGCGCTGGACCGGTTGTTGCCGATGCAGCGCGCGGACTTCACCGAACTGTTCCGCATCATGACCGGGATGCCGGTCTGCATTCGCCTGTTTGATCCGCCGCTGCACGAATTCCTGCCACATGACCGCGAAGGGATGCGCGAACTGGCCGAGGCGCTGTCCTTGCCCCTGTCTGACGTGATCCGCCGGGTGGACGAGTTGGCGGAATACAACCCCATGCTGGGGATGCGCGGCGTGCGGTTGGGCATCACCATGCCCGAGATTTACGACATGCAGGCGCGTGCGATCTTTGAAGCGACGCTGGAGGCCAACCGTGACGGCGCCGCCGTGGTGCCCGAAATCATGATCCCGCTGGTATCGGCCAAGCGCGAGGTCGAACTGGTCAAGGCCCGCATCGACGCCGTTGCGACCGCCGTGCGCAACGAGACCGGGCGCGATTTCGCCTATCGGTTGGGCGTGATGGTGGAAACCCCGCGCGCCGCGCTGCGGGCGGGCGAAATCGCGCCGCATGTCGCCTTCCTGTCGTTCGGCACCAACGACCTGACGCAGATGACCTATGGGTTGTCGCGCGACGATGCCGGGCGGTTCATGTCCACCTATGTGCAGCAGGGTGTGTTTCCCGAAGACCCGTTCCACCGGCTGGATATCGAAGGCGTCGGCGAATTGTTGACCATTGCGGCGACCCGGGGACGGGCGGCGCATGACGGTCTGACGCTGTCGATCTGCGGCGAGCATGGCGGCAACCCCGAATCAATTGCATTTTGCCGGTCCGCCGGGTTTACCTATGTCTCGTGTTCGCCGTTTCGCGTTCCGGTAGCGCGCTTGGCGGCGGCGCAGCTGGCGGTCCGCGACCGTATCGGCGAAAATCCGCGCATAGCTGTCTGACATGGCGCAGAATGTGGCGTGTTGACATAATTCGGCCCCAATATGTGGAATTCGTTGCAAATCTGTCACAGTGCACTTTATGTTTACCGCTTTGTTTTAGGCCTCTAACAACCGGTGTTGTCCCTGCATTGCTTTGCCGGGGCGTCTGATCCGGCCCCTGTCGACAGGGACCGGCGCTGGACGGAAGGAGGTTTGCCATGATGCGGCGTTTCGCATTTTTCATTTTTGGGCTGATGTCGGGCGTTCTCCTGATGGGTGTCACCGGGGCGCCTGCCCTAGCGGATGCATCACTGGCGCGGCTGTTGACATCGGAAAGCCGGGCTCTTGCGGCGATGCCCGAGGCGCGTTTGGGCTGGCTGCGCGATGGGCGGCAGGACGGTGATCTGGTGGCGCTGGTCTCGGCGAACCGGACCCCGAAGCCCCGGCTGCACAACGGGTCGGATTGGCGTTGTCTGGCCGAGGCGCTGTATTTCGAGGCGCGCGGTGAAACACCAAAAGGCCAGCTTGCCGTGGCCGAAGTGATCCTGAATCGCGTGGACAGCCCGCAGTTTCCCGACAGCGTCTGCGCCGTGATCAATCAGGGCACCGGGCGCAAGAATGCCTGCCAGTTCACCTATACCTGTGATGGCCATGCCGAGGCGATCCGGGAACCCGCCGCCTGGGACCAGGTCGGCCGCATTGCCCAGTTGATGCTGGACGGGGCGCCGCGCACCTTGACCAAGGGTGCCACCCATTATCACACCAACGAAGTGCGCCCGACGTGGTCGCGCACGTTTTCCCGCACGGCGACGATCGGCGTCCATCATTTCTATCGCCCGCGCGGCTGATCGCCCGGCGTTTCGATCCGACTGCCATCCAGCAGCAAGGCCACCTCACCGCGGCCTGATCATCACTTGGGTTCCGGTCCTGCATCCGCTACGTAGCGCGGAACAGGCGAGGTCCCGATGACGCATGAACACCCGAACGAGATTGCTTTGGCCTTTGCCCACCCGCAACAGCGATCCGAGGCAACGGCGGATGGCCCGCGCGACCGGATTTCAGTGCGCGATCTTGTCATCACGGTCGAGATCGGCGCGTTCCAGCAGGAACGCGGGGCGCGTCAGCGCGTGCGTTTCAACGTGGTGGTCGAGGTGCGCCCGCATGCGGCGGATCTGGGCGATGACGTGGACCGCATCCTGTCCTACGACAAGGTGACAGAAGCCATCGCCGCCGAATTGGCCGCCGAACGGCTGAACCTGCTGGAAACGCTGGCGGAACGGGTGGCGGACCGCATCCTGCTGGAACCGCTCGCCATGCGGGTGTTCGTGCGGATCGAGAAACTGGACCGTGGCCCGGGCGAACTGGGCGTGGAAATCGTGCGGGCGCGCAAACCTGTGGCGGCGCCGATGCCGGATGACCGACCCCACCCTCACGTGATCTTTCTGTCGAATGCCGCGATTGCGTCCGACCATCTGGCGGGCTGGCTGAACCAGATCGAAGCCCGGACCGACGCGGGCGGGCGTCCGGCCATCCTGTGCGTCGGGTCCGGTGAAACACCCGCGCCGCAGGTGGCGCATTATCTGGCGCAACGCCGCATCGACCTGTTGGCCATCGAACAGAACGCTTGGGTGCTGGCGGCGCGCGACCGGCGTTGTGTCGTGGTCGCCACCCGCACCGAACTGGACTGGGCGATGCGGCACGCCCGGCTGTCGGTCTGGGCTCCGTCCAAGATGGTGCTGGATGCCGTCGATGGCCCCTCGGCCAGCC
>JBGSJU010000065.1:0-6386 GCA_041741655.1 Rhodobacterales bacterium | reverse complement strand
CGCTGGGTCTGCGGCGGGCTTGACCGCAATGGGTTGCGCCCCATGCGCTATGTGGTGACGGGCGATGGCCTGCTGATCGCCGGGTCCGAGGCGGGGATGGTGCCGGTGGACGAATCCACCATCCGCGAAAAGGGCGCGCTGGGGCCGGGGCAGATGATTGCCGTCGATATGGCCGAGGGCAGGCTTTACCATGATGCGGAACTGAAAGACAAACTGGCCGCCGCCCAGCCCTTCGGCGACTGGATCGAGAAGGTCGTGGACCTGAACGCGATGCTGCGCGATGTGCCCGAACAGGCGCTGTTCGAGGGGGCCGAGTTGCGTCGCCGCCAGATCGCCGCCGGCTATACGCTGGAGGAGTTGGAGCAGGTTCTGGCCCCGATGGCCGAGGACGGCAAGGAGATGATCGCCAGCATGGGCGACGACACGCCGGCCGCCGTGCTGTCGAGCGTCTATCGCCCGCTGAGCCATTTCTTCCGGCAGAACTTCAGCCAGGTGACCAACCCGCCCATCGACTCGTTGCGCGAAAGCCGGGTGATGAGCCTGAAGACCAGGTTCGGCAACCTCAAGAACGTGCTGGACGAACATTCCAGCCAGGCCGAGATTCTGGTGCTGGAAAGCCCGTTCATCGCCAATGCCGAATTCGACGTGATGGTGCGGCAGTTCGGTGAACATGTGGCCTTCATCGACTGCACCTTCCCGGCGCGGCCGGGGCTGGACGATCTGCGCGTGGGGCTGGAGCGGATCCGGGCCGAGGCCGAGGATGCCGTACGCTCGGGGGCAGGCCACCTGGTGTTGACGGATGAACATCAGGGGCCGGACCGCGTGCCGATGCCGATGATCCTGGCCACCAGTGCCGTGCATAGCTGGCTGACCCGCAAGGGCTTGCGCACTTTCTGTTCGGTCAACGTGCGGTCGGCCGAATGCATCGATGCGCATTACTTTGCCGTGCTGATCGGCTGCGGGGCGACCACCGTCAACGCCTATCTGGCGCAGGATTCCATCGCCGACCGGGTGGCGCGCGGGTTGATCGAGGGCGGGCTGACCGATGCGATGCGGCGGTACCGCGATGCCATCGATGCCGGGCTGTTGAAGATCATGTCGAAGATGGGGATCTCGGTGATCTCCAGCTATCGCGGGGGGCTGAACTTCGAGGCGGTGGGGCTGAGCCGCGCGATGGTGGCCGAGTATTTCCCGGGGATGCAGAGCCGAATCTCCGGCATCGGGGTGTCGGGCATCGAGCAGAAGCTGGAAGAGGTGCATGCGCGGGGATGGCTGGGCGGCGCGGATGTGCTGCCCATCGGGGGTTTTTACAAGGCGCGGCGGTCGGGTGAAAAGCATGCCTGGGAAGCGACCACGATGCACATGCTGCAAAGCGCCTGCGACCGGGCGAGCTATGACCTGTGGAAGCAGTATTCGGCGGCGATGCGGGCGAACCAGCCGATCCATATCCGCGACCTTCTGGACATCAAGCCCCTGGGCAAGCCGGTGCCGATCGACGAGGTCGAAAGCATCACCAGCATCCGCAAGCGCTTCGTGACGCCGGGGATGTCGCTTGGCGCTCTCAGCCCCGAGGCGCACAAGACGCTGAACGTCGCGATGAACCGGATCGGGGCCAAGTCGGACAGTGGCGAGGGTGGCGAGGATCCGGCGCATTTTATCCCCGAACCGAACGGCGACAACCCGAGTGCGAAGATCAAGCAGGTGGCGTCGGGCCGGTTCGGCGTGACGGCGGAGTATCTGAACGCCTGCGAGGAGTTGGAAATCAAGGTGGCGCAGGGCGCCAAGCCCGGCGAGGGCGGGCAGTTGCCGGGCATGAAGGTGACGGCGCTGATCGCGCGGCTGCGGCATTCGACGCCGGGGGTCACGCTGATTTCCCCGCCGCCGCACCACGACATCTATTCCATCGAGGATCTGGCGCAGCTGATCTATGACCTGAAGCAGATCAACCCGCGCGCCAAGGTGACGGTCAAGCTGGTGTCCAGTAGCGGGATCGGCACGATTGCCGCCGGGGTGGCCAAGGCCAAGGCCGATGTGATCCTGATTTCCGGGCACAACGGCGGCACCGGGGCCTCTCCGGCCACGTCGATCAAATATGCGGGCCTGCCCTGGGAAATGGGGCTGACCGAGGCGCATCAGGTTCTGGCGATGAACAACCTGCGCGAACGGGTGACGCTGCGCACCGACGGGGGCCTGCGCACGGGCCGCGATATCGTCATGGCGGCGATGATGGGGGCCGAGGAATACGGCATCGGCACCGCCGCCCTGATCGCGATGGGCTGCATCATGGTGCGCCAGTGCCAGTCGAACACCTGTCCGGTGGGGGTCTGCACCCAGAACGAGGCCTTGCGCGCCAAGTTCACCGGCAATGCCGACAAGGTGGTGAACCTCATCACCTTTTACGCGCAGGAGGTGCGCGAGATCCTCAGCCAGATCGGGGCGCGCAGCATCGACGAGATCATCGGGCGGGCAGACCTTCTGACCCAGGTCAGCCGGGGGGCAGCCAATCTGGACGACCTTGACCTGAACCCGCTGCTGATCTCGGTCGATGGGGCGCACAAGATCACCTATGACCGGTCCAAGCCGCGCAATGCGGTGCCGGATTCGCTGGATGCCGAGATCGTCAAGGACGGCGCGCGCTTCTTCGAGGAGGGCGAGAAGATGCAGCTGTCCTATGCCGTGCGCAACACAAACCGCACCATCGGCACGCGGGCCTCAAGCCACATCGTGCGCCGGTTCGGGATGCGCAACGCGTTGCAGCCCGATCACCTGACGGTGAAACTGACCGGGTCGGCGGGACAGTCGCTGGGGGCCTTCGCCGCACCGGGGCTGAAGATCGAGGTGTCGGGCGACGCCAACGATTATGTCGGCAAGGGCCTGTCGGGCGGCACCATCGTGGTGCGCCCGCCGATGGCCAGCCCGCTGAAGGCCGAGGACAACACCATCATCGGCAACACCGTGCTCTATGGCGCGACGGATGGCTATCTGTTCGCGGCGGGGCGTGCCGGCGAACGGTTCGCGGTGCGCAATTCGGGCGCGAAAGTAGTGATCGAAGGCTGCGGGTCGAACGGGTGCGAATACATGACCGGCGGCGTGGCGGTCATTCTGGGCCGGATCGGGGCCAACTTTGGCGCCGGCATGACCGGGGGCATGGCCTATATCCATGACCCCGATGGCACGGCGATGGACCTGATGAACCTTGAAACGCTGGTGACCAACCCGATCACCGTGCCCTATTGGGAAGATCAGCTGAAGGGCCTGATCGAACGCCACGCCCGCGAAACCCGCAGCGCCAAGGCCGAGCGGATTCTGGCCAACTGGGCGGTGGAACGGGGGCATTTCATCCAGATCTGCCCCAAGGAGATGCTGGTGCACATCCCGCATCCGCTGACGGTCGAACAAAAGGCGGTGCCGGCGGAATAATCGGCGCGGGGCGGCTGACAGACCATGGTCAGGCGGCGGGCGGGCTGGACAAGCCCGTTCGCCGCTTTCATGTATGACGGCAAACCGGGCAGCGGAGCAACAGGGCGGCATGGGTAGGGCAGCGTGGCGCGACAGGTGAAACCGAAGGTGGTTGCGAAACCGCGTGCGCGCTGGCGGATCCGGACTTGGTTCTGGCGGCTGCTGCTGGGTGTGCCGATCCTGCTGGCAGGCTGGGTTGCGGTTTATGCCGTGATCAATCCGCCGATCACCCCCTACATGGTCAGCGAACAGCGGATTCTGGGCGAAATCGCGCGGGATTGGGTCGATGTCGACGCCGTATCGCCCATGGTGTTGCGCGCCATCGTGGCGGCAGAAGATGCGAATTTCTGTCGTCACTGGGGCTTTGACATCGCCGCGATCCGTGATGCCATCGATGCCGGCGGGGAACGCGGCGCATCGACCCTGACGCAGCAGGTGGTCAAGAACGTGTTCCTGTGGCACGGGCGATCCTGGCTGCGCAAGGCGCTGGAAGGCATGATCACGCCCATGGTCGAACTGTTCTGGTCCAAGCGGCGCATCCTTGAGGTTTACATCAACATCGCCGAATTCGACGAAGGCGTGTTCGGGGTTGCCGCCGCCGCGCAGCATCATTTTCAGGTCGGGCCGGGTGAATTGACCGATGTGCAGGCGGCGCGACTGGCCATGGTGCTGCCCGCGCCGAAACTGCGCTCGGCCAGCGCGCCCAACGCCGTGCAACGGCGGCGCACGGCGTCGATCCTTGACGGGGCCGCGACCATCGCCGCCGATGGGCGGGACGACTGTTTCGATGGCTCTGCCGGGGATTGAATTCCGCGCCTTGCCGGGGCATGCAGGGTCATCCTTCGTCAGATCGGACCCAGACACGTGACCGCCCGCCTGTATCACGCCCCGCTTTCGCCATTCTGCCGCAAGGTGCGCCTGAGCCTTGGCGAAAAACGGATCGAATGTGTGCTGGAAGAGGAGCGGTATTGGGAGCCCACGCCCGATTTCCTGCGCCGCAACCCGGCGGGCAAGGTGCCGGTGCTGCGCATCGATGGCCGCACCCTGACCGAAAGCGCCGCGATCTGCGAATGGCTGGAAGAGAAATACCCCGACCCCGCCCTGATGCCGCGCGACGCCGACACCCGCCACGAGGTGCGCCGCCTGATCGGCTGGTTTGATGACAAGTTCTATTCGGAAGTGTCGTCCAAGCTGGTCTATGAACGGGTGAACAAGAAGGTGATGAAACTGGGGTTCCCCGACAGCAAGAACGTCAAGGACGGCGCGCGGGCGATCAAGTTTCATCTGGATTACATGGCCTGGCTGCTGGAACAGCGGCGCTGGCTGGCCGGCGATGCCATGACGCTGGCCGATTTCGCTGCTGCCGCGCATCTGTCCTGTCTGGATTACATCAGCGATGTCGATTGGGACCGGTCCGAGGTGGTGAAGGACTGGTATGCCAAGATCAAATCGCGGCCCGCCTTCCGGTCGATCCTCGCCGATCAGGTGCCGGGCTTTCCGCCGCCGGCGCATTATGCCGATCTGGATTTCTGATCCGGCGCGGCGCGGGTCGGCCCCATGACTGCGAATTTGAAATCAGACCTAATCACGCACGCGCTGGCCGAAGGGTTCACCGCCGCCCGCGTGACACGGCCCGATGTGGTACCTGAAATGGCCGGGCGACTGGCCGCGTTTCTGGATGCGGGCTATCATGGGCAGATGGGCTGGCTGGCGGATCGGGCCGACTGGCGTGGCGACCCGGTGGCGCTGTGGCCCGCCGCGCGGTCGGTGGTGATGCTGGCCGAAAGCTATACGCCACAGGATGATCCGTTGGCAGGGTTGGCTTGCCTGGATCGGGGGGTGATTTCGGTCTATGCGCGGGGGCGCGACTATCACGATCTGGTCAAGCGGCGGCTGAAACGGCTGGGGCGGTGGCTGATCGACCGGGCTGGTGGCGAGATCAAGGTGTTCGTCGATACCGCCCCGGTCCCGGAAAAGGCGCTGGCGCAGGCCGCCGGGCTGGGCTGGCAGGGCAAGCACACCAACCTCGTCAGTCGCGACATGGGCAACTGGGTGTTTCTGGGCGCGTTGTTCACCACGCTGGAATTCGACCCTGATCCGGCGGAAACCGATCATTGCGGGGTCTGCACCCGCTGTCTGGACATCTGCCCGACGCGGGCCTTTGTGGCGCCTTACCGGATGGATGCGCGGCGGTGCATTTCCTATCTGACCATCGAACATCGTGGGCCGGTGGACCTCGAATTGCGGCCGCTGCTGGGCAACCACATCTATGGCTGCGACGATTGTCTTGCGGTCTGTCCGTGGAACAAGTTTGCCGTGGCGCCCTTTGATCCCGGCTATGCGCCGCGCGATGGCATGGTGTTGCCCGCGTTGGCCGATCTGGCCGCGCTGGATGATGCCGCATTCCGCGCGCGGTTTGCCGGTAGCCCGGTGAAACGCATCGGGCGCGACCGGTTCGTGCGCAATGTGCTCTATGCCATCGGCAATTCCGCGCAGCCGGCCTTGCGTCCGGTGGCCGCTGCGTTGACAGGGGATGCCGACCCGGCAGTGGCGGATGCGGCAAGGTGGGCCTTGGCCCGGTTGGGGGGCTAAGATGGCGCTGTTGCTGGGCGTGGATACCGGGGGCACCTATACCGACGCGGTGCTGATCCGCGATGAGGCAGTGGTGATCGCATCCGCCAAATCGCTGACCACGCGGCAGGATCTGGCCATCGGCATTGGCCTTGCGGTGCGCGCGGTGCTGGCTGAGGCGAAAGTGGCCCCCGCAGAAGTGGCACTGGCGTCCCTGTCCACCACGCTGGCCACCAATGCGCTGGTCGAAGGGCAGGGCGGGCGCGTTGGCCTTGTCTATATCGGCTTCGATGCGCGCGATCTGGCGGCGCAGGGGCTGGCGGATGCGCTGGCGGGCGACCCGGCGCTGGTGCTGG
>JBGSJU010000064.1:0-1825 GCA_041741655.1 Rhodobacterales bacterium | reverse complement strand
GGCGGTGGCCGTGGCGGATCAACCCGGCTACCAGATCATCGCGCGACGCACCCGCGATCGGGTATTCGCCGGCGGCATAGACCTCGGCGATGCCGACCACGTCGGCCTCGTTGAAACAGGTGCAGAAATCCTCGAACAGATGCGACAGGCGGGTGTAGCGGTGCGGCTGGTGCACGGCGATGATGCGGGCGCCGGGCGTATCGGCCACGGCTTGGCGCGCCGCGCGCAGCACGGCGGCGATTTCCACCGGGTGATGGCCGTAATCGTCGATGATGGTCACGCCATTCACCACGCCCACGCGGGTAAAGCGGCGGTTGACGCCGGCGAATTTCGCCAGGGCGGCGCGGATTTCATCGCGTTTCATGCCCAGATGGCGGGCCACGGCCACGGCGGCCAGCGCGTTCGACACGTTGTGATCGCCGGGCATCGGCAGGGTGCAGCCCTCGATCAGCAGGTCCTCGGATTGCAGGCGGATGTCGAAATGCGCGACGCCGCCCTTGTAGGTCAGCCCCATGGCCCGCACATCAGCCTGCGCGTTGAAGCCATAGGTGGTCACGCGGCGGTCGGTGACGCGACCGACCAGCGCCTGCACTTCCGGGTGGTCGGTGCACATCACGGCCAACCCATAGAACGGGATGTTCGACACGAACTGGTAGAACCCGTCGCGCAGCGCCTCGATGCTGCCCCAGTGTTCCATGTGTTCGGGGTCGATGTTGGTCACGATGGCGATGGTGGCAGGCAGGCGGTTGAAGGTGCCGTCGCTTTCATCCGCCTCGACCACCATCCATTCGCCCTGCCCCCGCCGCGCGTTCGACCCGTAGGCGTGGATGATGCCGCCATTCACCACGGTCGGGTCAAACCCGCCCGCATCCAGCAGCGTGGCGACCATCGTCGTCGTCGTGGTCTTGCCATGGGTGCCTGCAATGGCGACGTTGGATTTCAGCCGCATCAACTCGGCCAGCATGTCGGCGCGGCGCACGATGGGCAGTTTGCGCCGCCGCGCCTCGTCCAGTTCGGGGTTGCCGCGCTTGATCGCCGACGACATCACCACCACCGCCGCCGCGCCGATATTCTCGGCCCGCTGGCCTTCGTGGATGGTTGCGCCCAGTCCCGCCAGACGGTCGGTGATCGCCGATGCCTTGGCGTCCGATCCCTGTACGGTATAGCCAAGGTTCAACAGCACCTCGGCGATGCCGGACATGCCGATGCCGCCGATGCCGATGAAATGGATCGGCCCGACATCGGTGGGCAGCTTGGTGGCGGCGGCAGCGTTCATTGCGGTCCTTTCGACAGGTCTTGGACAAGGTCGGCCAGCGTGACGGCCGCCTCGGGCTTGCCCAGGCTCAACGCGGCGCGGGCCATCGCCTCGGCGCCGTCGGGCTGGGTCAGGATGGTGGTGATCTGGTCCGCCAGCGACTGCGGTGTCAGCAGGGCCTCGGGGATCACGATGGCCGCGCCGGCATCTGCCAGAGCGCGGGCATTGGCGGTCTGATGATCATCCATCGCCGCGGCAAACGGGATCAGGATGGCGGGGCGCCCGATCACCGTCAGGTCCGCGACCGAGGACGCGCCGGCGCGGCTGATGACCAATTGCGCCTCGGACATGCGGCGGGGGATGTCGTGAAAGAACGGCTCGACCTCGGCATCGATGCCGTGATCGGTATAAAACGCCATGACCCGCGCCGCATCTTCATCGCGCGCCTGCTGCGCGACCCGGACATGGCGGCGCAGGGTGTCGGGCAACAGCGCCATCGCCGCAGGCACCACATCCGACAGCACCCGCGCGCCTTGGCTGCCACCGATCACCAGCACCGACATCGGATAA